>DATERQ010000149.1:0-10284 GCA_035271345.1 bacterium
TTTATAGGCAATAAAAAACCCTCCCACTTCCAGCAGTGGGAGTGCCAGTTCCAGCAAAACTGCCAGGGGGGCTACAGCCCGAGCAGTAGCTAATTGGTATTGCCCCCTAAAACCAGCATCTTGCCCCAATTCTTCCGCCCGACAGTCACTCACCGTCACTCCCGCAATCGCCAACAGCGCTGCCGTCTGAATTAAAAAAGCGGCTTTCTTTTTTATGCTCTCCACCAAGGTCACCGGCAGTTTTGGGCAAGCAATTTTAAGGGCTAACCCGGGAAAACCAGCCCCACTGCCAATATCAACCAGCTTTCCGTCCTTGCGGGGTAGGAGTGGAATTGCAGCCAGGGAATCGATAATATGCTTGCGGATAACTTCTGTGGGTTCCACAATGGCACTCAGGTTAAAACGCCGATTGTTCCGGGCCAATTCCCGGCCAAATGAAAGTAGCTGCCCAATTTGGCCCGAAGTCAGATCAATGCCCATCCACTGTCCTTCCTGAACCAGCAAGTCCCTCAGCCCAGGGTTGGTCCACTGATTTTCATAGTTATCTTTCATATTAGCCTTTCCCTCCACCCCGCATGTACACCATTAGCACTGCCACATCGGCCGGCGATACCCCTGGTATCCGGCTGGCTTGCCCCAATGTTTGCGGGCGGACCGCGTCTAGCTTCTCCCTCGCCTCCCGGGACAAAGCCTTGATTTGGCTATAATT
This sequence comes from bacterium, assembly GCA_035271345.1. Lineage (GTDB taxonomy): Bacteria > Bacillota > DTU030 > DUMP01 > DUMP01 > DUNI01. The sequence goes on from DATERQ010000149.1 coordinate 710, forward strand.
CAACTGCCGCGGCAATCCCTTTTCTTCCAACTCCACCATCTGCACCACCAACCGTTTTTCTTTTTCAATATAAGAAGCATATTTAAGCTCCGCCTCCACCGTGTCCGCGGCAGCGGCCGAAATCTGTTCCGGCCCTGGCGCCATCAAGCTTATATCTTTGTAATTCAGCTCCGGCCGCCGTAATAGGGCGGCCGCCGTGCTGGGGTGGGCTAATGGCGCACTGCCCAACCGTTCCAGAATAGCATTTACTTGGGTGGTGGGGTTCAGCCGCTCTTGCCGTAGCCTCTCTGTTTCAGCCTCTATTTGTTTCCTTTTTCTCTTAAAGCGCCCGTATCTTTCCGGCGACAACAGCCCAATTTCATATCCCTGTGGCGCTAACCTCAAGTCGGCATTGTCAGATCGCAACAGCAGCCTATGTTCGGCCCGGGATGTCAACATCCGATAAGGCTCACCTGGGCCTTTGGTGACTAAGTCATCTATCAGTACCCCAATGTACGCCTGCCCTCGATTTAAAACCACTGGCCCCAAGCCCTTAACATAACGGGCAGCGTTAATTCCAGCCATTATACCTTGCGCCGCTGCTTCTTCATAACCCGAACTACCATTCACCTGACCGGCACAAAAGAGGCCAGCCACCTGTTTGCTTTCCAAGGCTGGGGTTAGTTGGGTGGCCGGCAGATAATCATACTCGATTCCATAGCCGGGCCTTAGCAGTTCTGCCTCCTCCAGGCCGGGAATGGAGTGAAGCATCTTCACTTGCACATCTTCCGGCAAGCCAGTGAATAAACCGGTAAGATAAACTTCATCGGTACACCATCCTTCCGGTTCTAAAAAAACTTGATGGCTTGTCCGATCCGGGAAATGTTTTACCTTCCCCTCAATGGACGGGCAATAGCGCGGGCCGGCTTCAGCCAAAACCGCACTGGTAAAGGGCGCCCGTGCCAAACTAGCCCGTATAATCTGATGGGTCTTTTCAGTGGTAGCTGTAAGCCAACATGACAATTGTGTGCGTTGTTGCGGCCGGTTCCAAACGGAAAAAGCCAACGGCTGGTCACTGCCTTGCTGTTCCTTCATCTGACTGTAATCCACACTGCGCCCCGAAATACGCGGTGGGCTAGTGGTGCGAAAGCGCCCGGTTTCAAGCCCTAGCTTCAATAACGACCGAGTCAATTCCTCAGCCGCCGGTTGACCCTGAGGGCCGCCTTTATACTTTAACTCTCCAATATAGATCTCGCTGTCAAGGTACACCCCCGTAGTCAGAACCACCGCCGGAGCATAATATACTGACCCACTCCGAGTTCGTATGCCGGTTACTCCTTCGGTACCAGCCAGTATTTCTGTCACCGCCGTTTCCCTAACCACCAAGTTATCAGTCGTCCCCAGAGTTTGCCAGAGGCAGCGCCGATAAAGGTCTTTATCGCACACTGCCCTTAACGCTTGCACAGCCGGGCCTTTACTGATGTTAAGCACTCTTATTTGAACATAACTTTTATCGGTGTTAAGAGCCATCTCTCCGCCTAAAGCATCGATTTCCCGCACCAAATGACCCTTGGCCGGTCCGCCAATGGAGGGGTTGCATGGCATTAAAGCAATATGTTCCAGACTTAACGTCGCCAGCAAAGTACGGCAGCCCATTCGCGCCGCCGCTAGCGCCGCTTCACAGCCGGCGTGGCCGGCTCCCACTACAATTACGTCATAATTTAAATAGCTCGGTCGTATAGTCAGCCCGGCCACCCCCATTTTATTTGCCCACACAAAAATCCTGAAAAATTCGCTCCACCATTTCTTCATCCACGGTCTCGCCGGTTATTTTACCCAGTTCTAACCGCGCCCGGCGCGCTTCTATACTGATAATATCATAACCAAATCCTGTTTTGACAGCAGTTGCGGCATCTGCCACTGCGTCCTCAGCACCCTGGAGCGCATCCAAATGACGCCGGTTGCTCACACTCACATGTTCTATTTGCTGCCCGGGTCCAAGGGCAAACTGTAAAATGGCTTCCTCCAACTGGTCCAGCCCTTGTCCTTCCTCGACCGATAACGGTATTATTTGTTCCCCGGGATAAAGCCGCTTTAAATCTGCTCTGGTCAAAACCCGCCCCACATCGATTTTGTTGAGCAAAAACAGAACCTTTTTACCCTGGCAAAAAGAATAAATGAAAGCATCCTCATCTTCCCACGGCTGGGTGGCATCCAGAACCAGCAGCACCAATTCCGCCGTTTGAAGCTGTTCTTTAGCCGCATCCACCCCCAGCCTCTCCACCACATCACTGGTTTTTCTAATGCCAGCCGTATCCAGCAGCCGTAACGGCAAGCCAGACAAGTTGACAATTTCTTCGATTACATCCCGGGTCGTCCCTGGTATGTCAGTTACCAAAGCCCGCTTATGTCCCACCAACCGATTCAACAAACTCGATTTTCCCACATTGGGCTTACCGACAATTACCGTAGCCAAGCCCTCCCGCCAAATCCGTCCTTTCTTCCCTTGGGCAATGAGCCCCCTTATTTCCTTAGCTATTGCCTCCAGCAATTCCTCCAGCTCATGCGGTTCCAATTCTGGAACCTGATCGTCTGGGAAATCAATCCCCACTGCCAGCCTGCTTTCCAAACTCAGCAGCCGCTGCCGCAGCGCTTCTATTTGGCGCGACAGCCGCCCGCGCAACTGCCGTTGGGCCAGGGCCAAATTTGCTCTGGTACTGGCCGAAATAATATCGCTTACTGCCTCTGCTTGGGCCAAATCCAACCGTCCATTTAAAAACGCCCGTTGGGTGAATTCCCCCGGCTCCGCCAGCACCGCCCCAGCCTCCAGCACCTGTTCCAGCACCGCTGCCAGCGCCACCGGCCCGCCATGGCATTGAAGTTCCAGTGTATTCTCCCTGGTATAAGAAGCTGGCGCCCGCATCACCAAGGCAATGGCTTCATCAATGCTGCTGCCAGTAACTCTGTCAATCACCTGACCATAGCGAGCGCTGTAGCCCGGTTGTTGGCTCACGCTGCCGCCGCGATAAGACTTAAATACGGCGTCCCCAATGGTAAAAGCCTCAGGCCCACTGAGGCGTACAATACCAATCCCGCCCACACCAACGGCGGTGGCAATGGCCGCAATGGTAGATTGGTTCATAAGACATACCTCCGGAAAAAAACCCAGCCTCAATTGCTGGGTTGTTATTATCGCTAGCCGTTAAAATTTGATATACAGTAGCTGTCAATATTCTGCCTCTGGCTCTTGCTTCAGCCTCACCACCACTTTGCGGTACGGCTCCCGACCTTCACTGCTCGTTTCCAGGTCATCATCATTTTGCAATGTAATATGGATAATACGCCTGTCCGCCGCTGTCATGGACTCCAAGCGGATCGGACGTCCGCGCTCCCGCACCCGATCTCCTGTTCTTAGCGCTAGGTTTTCCAGCATCGCCACGCGCCGCGCCCGATAGCCGGCTATATCCAGCCTGATGCGTTCCCGATCCCGCAATCCCTGATTAGCCACTAGATTAGTCAAGTACTGCCAAGCATTTAAAGCTTGCCCCCGGCGGCCAATGAGCATACCGACGTTTTGCCCTTCCACTTGTAGCTTGATGCCATCATCATCTTTAACAGCAATTACTTCTGCTTCAATTTCCAAGCAATCCACCACTTGTTGAATAAAGGTTTTAGCTTTTTCGAAAGGATTTCCTTTAACTATAACCCGCACCCGGGCCGGGCTTCCCCCAAATAAGCCCATGAATCCCCGGTTTGCTTCTTCCAGCACCTCTATGTCCACCTCATCAGCACTTACCTTTAACCGTGCCAGCGCAGCCGCTACGGCCTCGTCTACAGTTCTACCTGTTTCCTCAATGTCCTTCATCTTTTGCTAGTGCCCCCTTCGCCAATTGAGACCTGGAATCCCACCATTGTTGGCCTACACTGACTGCATTTTGCACCACCCAGTACAAGGCCAGCCCAGCCGGAAATCGGGTTGCCATCCAGCCAATAACGAGTGGCATTGCCGCCATCATTTGCGCTTGCTTGGGATCGGCAGAGATTTGTTTTTGGGAAATATATTGTGTTATCACAGTGAGTACCGGCAAAATATAAAGGGGGTCTTTTTGCCCCAAATCGCTGATCCATAAAAATCCGGCGCTGTCCACCGGATAAGGATAAGTACGCAAAATACTAAAGAGAGCAATAATAACCGGCAACTGGATCAGCATCGGCAAACATCCGCCTAAAGGGCTGACGCCGTGAGCCTTATAAAGTGCCATCATTTCCTTGTTTAACTTTTCCGGTTGATTCTTATATTGTTTTTGCAATTCCTGCAGTTTGGGCTGTATTTCCTTCATGGCCAGCATGCTTTTGGTCTGCCGGCGTGTCAACGGCCAGAGCAGCATCCTGACCAAAAATGTCAGGATAATAATGGCCCAGCCGTAGTTATGCAAATAGCCATATATAAATTCCAACACCCAAAACAACGCATCGCCCAGGGCCTTCACACAAACCCCTCCTTGTCCCCTTAACTAAGCCAGGTAAAATATTAGCTACCGTTAGTCCATCAGTTACGGAACTGGATCGTAACCTTGCCCACCCCAGGGTTGACAGCGTAAAAGTCGTTTCAGGACCAAATATCCTCCCTTAACGACACCGTAACGGGCAATGGCTTCATAAGCGTAAGCAGAACAGGTGGGAGTATAGCGACAGTGTGGCGGCAACAAAGGCGACAGATAACAGCGGTAGCCTGAGATGGCACCCAGGATAGCTTTTTTCACCACATCATCTTACCCCCTCGGCGTCAGCAACCCAGCCTGCCGGTATAAACGCTTCATCTCTTCCCGGAGAACCCAAAATCCCACTGTCACAGCCCGCGGCCGCACCACCCACACCAGATCATAACCGGCTTGGAGCCCCGGTAACAATTGACGCTGTGCTGCCTGCACCCGCCGCCGCATTAAGTTGCGTTTCACGGCAATGCCCACCTTCTTTCCCACCGTAAAACCGCTGCGGGTCACCGCTGCCGGCCGGGGAAGAACATAAAGCACCAGATAGCGGCCCACATAAGCCTTACCATGTTTATAGACCGCTCGAAATTCTTTATTCTTTGTCAATCGTTCCATGTCCACCCCCGACCCCTTTGCCTTCGTTTCCACCGGCACAACAAAAGGGGCCAGTTCAAACTTCCGGCCCCGCCCAATCATTACCATTTGTAATCACAGGTCAGGCGGAAAGTCTCTTCCTACCTTTAGCGCGCCGCCGGGCTAGAACTTTTCGCCCACCTCTGCTGCTATTTCGAGCCCTAAAACCATGGGTCTTTTTTCGGTACCTCCGACGCGGTTGATAAGTCCTTTTCACTTCTATATTTTCTTCCTTTCTTCTTCTTTTTCCTGCCTACTGTCAAAAAAATTATACTTGAGCCTCTATACACTGTCAAGCGGCGCCAAATAGGGAGAAATCCACATTATGACCATAGTCCTGGTTGCTGCCTGTGGATATCTGTGTTATTATAATCCTGGACTTTACATAAACGCCCTCTTTTACCAGAAATTTTTCCCTGTTATGGGCAGGTTTATACACATCTTGTGGATAAACCTGTGTATAAGTAATTCCCGCAAAGGAGGTGAATGACCTGGTTTCAGGCCTGCTTAGATCCATTTCTAAGCCAGTGCCATCTGTATTTAAAGCAGATGTAAACCCGTTTGGGTTTAAGAAACCAGGGTTTAATATTGCCCCAAACTGCAGATAAATTATGGCAACGCGCTCTCAACCAAATGGAGCACGAGCTGGGCCGCACCAGTTATGATAATTGGCTCCGCCCAACCCGTGCCGTCGCCATTGTCGGGAATAATTTATTGGTGTCCGTTCCCAACCCTTATACCAGAGAATGGTTGGAAACCTCCTATTCCAGCCTCATCGCCCGGGCTTTACAGGAAACCGGTGCCGCCGACCTTCAAGTTCATTATTTAATACCAGGTGACGAGGACGAACCGCTGGCAGTACAACCACAAGCACCAACCAGGGCCAGTCTGGTGGATGAACGTCCTAATCTTAATCCCAAATATACTTTTGATACTTTTGTCGTGGGCAACAGCAATCGGTTTGCCCATGCTGCTTCTTTGGCCGTGGCCGAAACCCCGTCCCGATCTTATAATCCACTTTTCATTTATGGCGGCGTTGGCCTGGGCAAAACCCATCTCATGCATGCCATCGCCCACCATATTTTGGACGGGGCGCCACGAAACCGGGTGGTCTATGTATCATCGGAAACCTTCACCAATGAACTCATAAATTGCATTAAAGATGACCGAATCAATGAGTTTCGGGCTAAATACCGGGAACGGGACGTGCTTTTAATCGACGATATTCAATTCTTAGAAGGAAAGGAACGCACCCAAGAAGAATTTTTTCACACTTTCAATTCCCTCTACGAGGCCAGCCGCCAAATTATTGTCTCCAGTGACCGGGCACCAAAAGAACTGTCTACGCTGGAAGACCGGCTGCGTTCCCGGTTTGAATGGGGACTTATCACCGATATCCAGTCTCCGGATCTGGAAACCAGGGTGGCTATTTTGCGTAAAAAAGCACAGTTGGAACAGTTGGCGGTTCCAGACGAGTCGCTGGAGTACATTGCCATTAGAATAACCAGCAATATCCGCGAACTGGAAGGGGCCCTCACCCGTTTAGTGGCCTACGCTCAACTCCATAGCAGCCCCATCACAGCGGAGTTGACTGAAACCGCCCTCCAAAATATCTTGCCGGAAAGAAAACGGCAGCCCATCACCATCAGTCGCATTCAAAACCTGGTGGCAAAAGAGTTTGATTTAGAAGCCCAAGACCTTTGCGCCAAAAGGCGCACCCGCAACTTGGTAATACCGCGACAAATCGCCATGTACTTATCGCGGGAACTGACCGATGCCTCGTTGCCTAAAATCGGAGATGCTTTTGGCGGCCGCGACCACACCACTGTAATGTATAGTTGCGATAAAGTGGCCGCAGAGATGAAAGGCAGCAGCGAACTCCGCAATCTGTTAGACCGGCTCACGGCTGTTTTGCAGGATAACGTTGGTTAAGAACTGGGGATAAGTTTTTCGGCGATCCTTATCCCCACCGTTTACACATCTATTCCCCAGCTTATTTCCACTTCTTCTGGCTTGGAACCGATTGTTGCCGGCAGGAATAAGCTTTATTCCAGTTATCCACAGGCCTTATTACTACTACTATGTATTTTATCCTATAACTAGTTATATTTACTTCGTATATATAAAGGTTGGGGATAAGCGGCTTTGCCTATTTAAAAGGAGGGACAGATCACAATGGACTTTACGGCTACCAAAGACAGTTTTTTAACCGCAGCCCAAAACGTACTGCGGGCTGTACCCGCCAAATCAGTGCGCCCTGAGTTGGGCGGTATTTTATTCCACAGCGAAAACAACGGCATCGCTTTAAGCGGCACTGATTCCGAACTGGGTATAAAATGTTGGTGCCAAGCCCACATTAACTCCGACGGCCAGGTATTGCTGCCGGGACACTACTTCGTCGATGTGCTGCGGCGGTTACCGCCAGGCCAGTTTTGTTTTCGCTGGGAACCCTCCACAGAACATGTATTTATTAGTTCCGGTGCCTCTAATTTCGAGCTTTTTACCCTGATGGATGAATTTCCCCCGTTGGAGCAAGAAGGTAAAGACAAGGTTGCCACCATAGCGGAATTGGCTTTGCGCAGCGGTATTAATCAAGTGTCTTTTGCCGCTGCCAGGGGTGGGTTAAGACAACTGCTCAACAGTGTTTTGCTGTCACTGGGAAAGGGAAAAATGCGGTTGGTGGCCACCGATGGCCATCGGTTAGCCATCGCCGATGCTGTGGAACTAACTGAAGATGTGGAGGCAGATTATTTGGTACCGGTTCGCTGTATGGAAGAAGTGGCGCGTCTTTTTGGCGGTGGCGAGCTGGTGGATATAATAGCCTCGCCCAAACAAATTACCTTCCAAGGAACCAATTCTAGAATTACATCCAGATTGGTGGAAGGAAAGTTTTTGCCTTATGAGACCATCGTCCCGACTGAATTTTCCTGGCGGGCCATGGTGGACCGGGCTCAGCTTCTGTCCGCGTTGGAACGGGCCCAAGTGTTTTATTCTGAGAAGGCCAATTCGGTTAATTTTACTTTAACGCCGGACGGAATCGAGATATTTGCTCAAAGTGCAGAAATTGGCCGGTTGGAGGATTTAGTCCCTGGCCAGATAGAGGGATCAGAATTGGAAATGGCATTTAACGTAAATTATCTAATCGATCCCCTGCGGGTGTTGACAACAGAAAAAATAATGATGGAATTTAGCGGAGTCGACAGCGCCGCCCTCCTCAGCCCCCAGGGCTCTAAAAATTATCGCTATTTAGTGATGCCCATCACCACCAGGGTGTCAGCGTGAGGCGGACGGGGTGCAACTTCTACAATTAAACCTGGTTAATTTCCGCAGTTGGAAAGAACTATCGTTTGAGCCTGTTATGGGCCTCAATGTATTTTGCGGCGGCAATGCTCAAGGCAAGACCAATTTATTGGAATCAATCTTTTTTTTGGCCACCGGCAAATCATTTCGCACTCATCGCGATGGTGAATTGGCTCACCGAGGCAGTTCATCCTTTGGCGTGGGTGGTCGCATATTGACTGCTGCCGGGGAATTTCAGTTAGCGGTGGCCTGGAATAAGCAGGAAGGGAAGAGTTTCACCCTAAACCGCCAGCAACAAAGCCGTTTTGCCGATTTATTGGGACACTTGCCGGCAGTGGCTTTTGCGCCTGAAGATCTTTCTTTAATAAAAGGAGGTCCCCAACAACGGCGGCAAGCGTTAAATTTTCTCTTGCTGCAAACAGATCGCTCTTATTACTTTTACCTCCGGGAGTATAATCGCGTTTTAGCTCAGCGCAATATGCACTTAAAAACAGCCTCTCCCAGCCCGGGCAATGAGCTGTTGCTGCTGGGCTGGGATGAGCAACTGGCCCAAGCCGGAGTCGAACTGATGGTGCGGCGGCAACAAGCCCTGATGGCTTTGGCGCCGTGGGTAGAGAAATATAATTATCGGTTGGGCAACAAAAAAGCATTGGCGGTCCATTACCGGCCCCATATCAGGCTCCAGCCAGGCTTTAATTTTACTCAGGCCCAGGAACAATTTATCCAATTATTGGCCCAAAACCGCCGTCAAGAGTGGCGTCGCCGTCTTACTCTAACTGGCCCCCAGCGCGATGAAATACTGATTACATTGGCCGATCAAGAAATAAGAAGTTTCGGTTCCCAAGGGGAGCAAAGGCTGGCCACATTGGCCTGGAAGTTGGCTGAAGCCCGGTATATCAAAAAGCGAAGCGGGCAAGATCCCCTCCTATTGCTGGATGATGTTTATTCTGAACTGGATAATCGGCGGCGCCGTTTTCTGACAGCGGAAATAGGTGACCCCAATCAAGCGTTTGTAACCACAACTGAACCAAAAGAAAACCTGCCTGGAATTGCCGCTGCTGTGTGGGAAGTGGCCTTGGGCAGTATTAAACGCCTGCGGTAGGGAAGGAGTGAGGCAGATGTTTTTGCATATTGGCGGCAATGCCAATGTGTTAAGTAAAGATATTATCC
>DATERQ010000150.1:0-2762 GCA_035271345.1 bacterium
GTCCTCACTAGCCATCGGCGGCCGGCTTACAGCAGACGAGGCTGAGCGGTTAATAGAGGACAGCCCGGAGCTAAGAAAACTGTGGGAAAAATATCGCCGATAATTCGATTACGCAGCTGATATTTTGTGAGCAAATAATAAGTGCATTGAGAGATGTCTGCAAGGTGCCTCTAATTATTATTTTTTTAAATATCGCAAGGGTGTTTGACCAAATTTAATGCAATAATAATCGCGGCCTGACAGGCCATATAGTTGCGTCATTGGCGGATCATTACTCCTTCGGCACTTATGATGGCAATTGCTTTCTAAAGTAAGTTGATCCAATTGCGTCGGCCATAGAGTATCCTTACCGCAGTCACTGTTGCATTCTCCTCAGACACCACGTAAAAGACGATGTAGTTATTCACAATGAGTTTTCTTATACCTTGAAGGGCAAGCTCCTCATCGGCGACCACGGCGTGACGGGTCGGCATTTCAGCCAGGCTCATAACTGTTTTTTTGATCTTACCAACAAGCTTCCTAGCTACAGACGGTTCTCTAAGTTCATGAGCAATGTAATCTGAGATACCCTTCAAATCGTCTGCCGCTGGCTGGGTAAGGTAAACCTTGAATTTCTTCATGCATCAAGGCTGCTCTCAATTTGTTTGAAGACATCTTCAGCCGGGATAACCCGGTTGTTTTTCATAGCATCCATACCTTCGTCGAGTAGCTTGCAAAGCTCGAACTTGCCAACAAGACGCTCGAAGGTTTGAATGCTCATCACCACCAAATCACCTTTACCATTTTTCGTTATATACACTGGCTCAGAATACTTATGACAAAACTCTGATATTTCATTGTATCTGTTTCTTAAATCCGAGCTTGGTCTAATGTTCGGCATAATACCCACCCCCATCTATGTTATATGCAAACTATATCGTAATAACGATATGAAATCAAGGGTTTTGGTTGGTGCTTGTCACTCGCATAGCAGAATTGTTATCCTGAGCGAAGCGAAGGATCCGGACAAGATTCCTCGTTTCACTCGGAATGACACGTACGTTTGCTAATTGAATCCGATGTCACTCCTTATAAGAAAGCGACCGTCGCCTGGGAAAACACCCAGGTGACTGTCGCTTTTAGCCGCCTCGAGGACATGATGTACAGGGCTTATCCGTGCCGCCCCGCGTCCCGAAGGTATGGTGCAGGGGCAGTCCCCGTGCCGCCCCGCGTCCCGAAGGTATGGTGTAGGGGGCAGTCTCCGTGCCGCCCCGAGTCCCCAGGGCACGGTGTAGGGGGCGGTCCCCGTGCCGCCCCGAAGGGCTAAGTAGTCATACAACGTAATGTAGAGCAAGGGAATGGGTCAGCCTCTAACTAAAAAACAGCAATTGCGTTATAGAATATAGCAATATCCTTAAAGCTTTGGTTTAAGAATCTCACTATAATTATCTTGCTTCACTATAACTAATGGCGTTAGACTTCTTAACCTGTTCATCCATCGTGACCTGCATCTGTTCACCAAAACTACGCAGGAGGGTAAGGATTAGGACCGAACCAAGTGTTTTTGGTAAAATCACCCCTTAAATCACCCCTTTTTGCGCTTGACAATCACCCCCAGGATGATTACAGCCGGAGGTATTTCGGTCATGATGAAGATAGAAACAAGGAAAAGCCTAAGCAATTTTATGCGCTTATGTTATCACCCGATGCATTTCAACCGCTGTGGGTACCGCCACCGGTGGGTGTGCGATAAACACTTCAACGAAAACCAGATGAGCGGTCAAGGGGGTGAGTATATGGAGCTGTACGATAAACGGGCGAAAACCTGTGACGATGAACCCCCATTGTGCCCTGCTAAACAACTCCCGTTAAGCAACAAAGACAAGGAAGAACGTGTCTCAAGCCTAACACCCCGCGAAAAGGATGTTTTCCGCTTATTGCTTGCAGGTCTTATGCTCAAAGAAACGGCCAAAGAATTGGGTATCAAGTATTCCACTGCCAACTCTCATATGTCTGCTGTCTATAGAAAACTGAACGTCAATACCAGGGCCGAGCTGATAATAAATTACGGGGGTATTGGCAGATGACAATACCGCAAGGAATGTAGACTTAAAGGAGGAACGTTATGAGCAGTTTGTGAAACGCTGCGCGAAGGAAACCCTGTTCCAAATAGCACCTTGTGTTCCCAAAACCCAAAAACGAGAGCGGAGGTGTACCCAATTGCGACGGAAGTCTCATCGTCTTATTGCCGTCTTGACCCTATTGGCGCTATTGCTCCCAGCCGTTCCAGTAGCAGCAGCGCCAACAGCACCGGATATTAAGGGCCATTGGGCCGAGGCGGCCATCCAACAACTAGTGGACTTGGGAGCAGTATCCGGTCTACCCGATGGCACTTTCCGACCGGACCTAACTGTTACCCGGGCCGAATTCGTAACCATGGTGAACAAGAGTCTGAGGATTACTCCGGTAACAGGGACTGGTCGCTTCAAGGACGTCAAACCAGATGATTGGTTTGCCGGTCAGGTAGAGGCGGCAGCCGCTTACGGTTATGTGGCCGGTAATCCGGACGGAACCTTCAGCCCCTATCGTCCCATCACCCGTGAACAAGCGGCAGCTATGTTAGTGCGGGCCTTCGGCTATGGCAAGATCGCTACTAAAGCCGAGCAAGATGCTGTACTGGCACCATTTACCGATGCCGGCAAAGTAAGTGCTTGGGCCAAGGCCGATGTTGCCACCGCTGTTAATTTAGGGCTCATGAGCGGTTACACGCCCACCACCTTAGC
>DATERQ010000151.1:0-3138 GCA_035271345.1 bacterium
ACAGGAGATACACTGGACTGACCTAATCCCAGTTTCGGCACTAACTCGCAAACACAAATTTCCCCCTGGCGCAGAATCTCCAAAATCTTAACCCGGGTCGGATGCCCCAAAGCCTTAAATAAATTAGCCCTGAGCTCATGGGGATCTATTTGCTTCATGGGCAATCACCTCCCCCAATCGTGGTTTACTATATGATCATATCCTAATATGGTTGCGCAAAAAAATCAACCCCCTACTTGCTTCAAATGGAAATAGCCTTATCAGCGTTTGTTCACAGCAAGGAGGAAGTTGGACCCGGCTCTACCAACTCAATTGTAAACCACCACCTTACTCACAAGGCCAGATCGAGAAACATCAACAGCAATCTTCCTAGCTGGCTCAAGGCAACTGTTAGTGCGACTGCCGACAAGATTAGCCACCGTTTCCTTTTCGTTTCAACCCCCACCATGAGCAGCGCTAAGCCGATAACCACCGTTACCATGATGGCTAAAATGGACATTTAATTCCCCTCCCTAGAGCCAGCCCGACCAAGGCCCTAGCCTTCACATCTAAATTACCCTGTATTGCTTTCAACCTTCACCCAGAATTTTTAAAACCCGCCCAAGAACTTACTCGTTTATTTCTATCACCTGGGGCATGGGCCAATATTGACTGGTGCCCAAATCTTTGGTCTGGGTTTCCCCATCAAAATGGGTAATTATAACCCTTGTTTCCACCGCCACCCCTTCCATACCTGCTATCAAAACCCGTTCCTCACCCTGGGGCAAGTTCGGATTTGGTTCATAAACGACAGGAGCCGGAATCTTGTATAAAACCTTATGCCTCCACCTTACACCGGGAGGTAGCCGTTTACCGTACAGAGCCAGATAAAGCCTCTCTCCCCTTCCTTCCGCCCACACCAGGAGAGGGAAGTCGAGGTTGTTTTTGAATTTGAGGTCCTTAGAACCATAAACCACCGTTGCATCCTGCCCCAAGGGTACATAAGATACAGGCATAAAGTGATTATACCTTTCCACTATCTCCAGATTGCTGACCACCGCTACATTATAAAGCGCGGTGGCAATTTTACAAACACCGCCACCCACAGTAGTTGTGATTTTAGATCCGACGTAAGATTGGCCAATCTTATAGCCATTGTTCTCATCGTAAGGGCCGATTATCTCATTTTGTGAAAATGTTTCCTCTGGCCCAATTACAGTGCCGGCAATAGAGTCCGCCGCCCTCCGAACATTAGCCCTCTCCCCTGCTGACGAACTTTGAAAAACGACACAATAAGCCGCCATTAAAACAGGGGTGTCCTGTTCTCTTTGGGTCCGCAGAAATTCTTCATTGCTAGCCCAGGGCAATTTTTTGACTGGGCTGGAAACGCCGGGCCTGTCTATTCTTACACTACTCCCCACAGAATCAACGGGCATGAATACGAGCAGGAATATTAATAATAAAACCCAGGCAATGGTATAGAACCATCTTTTCATCCTCAATCCCCTGCCGGCTGAGATTTTTACCGTCTGATTAAAGTTTATTGCCGGCGACAAAAAATCATGTTTAATAACTCGTTTTCAAGACCCCGGCAGGTAATTTCCCTGTCAATATCTTCATCAGTTGTTCATATTCTTCCTGGTCGAAATAAAGATCATCATAACCACCACCGGAGAAAGAAACCACCACTGCCTCTTTTTTTATTTTTACCCGGACTCTTTTTATTTTCTGCCACGGTGCCAACAGAGCGATAAATGACCCTCTTTTGTAGCTCAACCCGTCAGCGGTTATACCGGAAGTGAATGGGTAGATCGCAATCACCGCTAGCGCTAACAAGCCCAGCCCATAATGAACAAGATTATTGCCATAGAAGTATGTAAGCCCCAGTATCACCGCGGCGCCCACTAGCGTAAAAAAGATTTGGGCCTTTCCTTTTTTAGTCGGGATCAAGAGGTCTTTTAGCAGCCACACCTGCCAAATGAAAGTGCCGCTAAATAGCGCATAAAGACAAACCGTCGTTACCATATCCATCCTGTTTTCCCCCTTCCCCAAACAGACGTCCATGAACTTCATTATATTGTTCACACTATCCGTGGTCTTTCAAACCCCGTTGGCAGCTCACCACAATATAAAACTATCTCTGGTTTGAGCGAGGCTGTTATCTCTGCTTTTAGTCGGGCCAGTCGCCCTGGCAAAAATTTGATATCGGGAATTAAAGCAGGCGGGAATGGGCTTAATATGGAGAGGGAGGTTTTAATCTTGTCCATGATTAGACGTTCTCTGGAATCCTTTGTTTTTGCCCTTATACTCCTTCGCATCACCGGGCGCAAATCCCTCTCCCAATTAAATTATTTTGATTTTTTCACCGTGGGCATGGTGGGAAACCTATTCTCAAACTATATTACCGACCCGACCCAGGGCCGAGAGATTTTTCTGGCGCCAGTTGCCATCGTTGTCGCTGATGTGTTGACCAGCAGGATGGCGATTAAAAGCAGCTCTGCCCGCAAACTGCTGGAGGGTAAGCCAGTAATTTTTATCGAAAAGGGAAAGATAAAAGAAGACAATATCGCAAAAATGCACTACAACCTCGATGAGGTATTAGCAGCCCTGAGATACAAAGGGATCTACAATCTGAACGAAGTGGAATTTGCCGTGTTAGAAGTAGATGGTACCATCAGCGTGTTTAAAAAACCCCACACCAGCCCCCTGACGTCGAATGATTTAAATATCCCCACCCAAACCCAAAGCCTTCCTTCCATCATCATCAAGGAAGGCAACATACTGGCAGAAAGCCTACAGAAAAACAATCTCAGCCAGGGCTGGTTAGCAAATAAATTAAAAGAGATGGGGATTCACGATGCCTCCCAAGTCTTTTTAGCTTCCTTGGCCCCGGACGGATCACTATATGTAGATTTAAAAGGGAATTAACTACCCGAGGTGATCAGGTCCTCCTTAGCGCTAACTGGAGGACCAGGGGCTATGGTCTCCTGGCCGCCCTAGCTGCAAAGCTATCGGCCTCAAATAGGCCGGCGGCTAGTATTTGGTAGCTGGGGGATAGTCTTGACCAATTTTGTTACAGCAACCCATTATGGACTTAAATCGCTTTAATTACAATAAATATGGCCACGCTTCAAATGGAGTAGACGAAGATGCTAAACC
>DATERQ010000152.1:0-18004 GCA_035271345.1 bacterium
GAGGGCCGGGCCGTAAAGCAGGTTCAAGTTTTCGAAGGAGGTAGAAAAATGAAGCTGTGGCAAAAGGTTCTGGTCGGTTTTCTAATTGGGGCCGTATTGGGTCTCATCTTCCCGCAATTGGCGGTCCTTAAACCGGTGGGAGATCTTTTTATCCGCCTAATCAAGATGCTAATTGCGCCCATGGTATTTGCGTCGCTGGTGGTGGGGGCTTCCAGTATCGGTGATGTAAGAAAATTAGGCCGCGTGGGCGGAAAGACCTTGGTTTATTTTTTAGTTACTACAGCCATAGCCATTGTTATCGGCCTTATTTTTGCCTTGGTGTTGCAACCGGGGGCCGGATTTATATTGACGGAAGTGGATGAATATGAACCAGCACCGATGCCGAATGTTATCAATGTCCTTTTGGACATGGTGCCGACCAATATTTTCAACTCTTTAGCCACCGATAACATGCTCCAAATAATTGTCTCTGCTCTTTTCATCGGCATTGGGGCCACCATGGTGGGCGAGAAAGGAAAGCCGTTTTTGGCTTTTTGTGAGAGTATAGCGGAGACCATGTATACCATTACTGGGATGATAATGAATTTGGCTCCTTATGCCGCCGGCGCCTTGATGGCTTGGGTTACAGCCACCAGCGGGGCCGATGTGCTGATGCCGTTGGCCAAAACCCTTATTGCCGTCTATTTGGCCAACATTGTTCACGCAGCCATTGTTTATTCGGGCGCGGTTTATTTCTTTGCCCGTATGAATCCGATAGATTTTTTCCGGGGAATTTTCGAAGCCTGGGCCGTGGCCTTCACCACTTGTTCCAGTGCAGCCACGCTGCCGGTTTCCATGCGTAACGCGCAAGAAAATTTAGGTGTACCCGCCGAAATTTCCAGTTTCGTTCAGCCCTTGGGCGCCACCATCAATATGGATGGCACGGCTATTTACCAAGGGGTGTGCGCTTATTTCATAGCCCAGGTTTATGGTATTCCACTGGGCTTGCCGCAGTATCTGATGATTATCCTTACTGCCACCTTGGCTTCCATTGGTACCGCCGGCGTCCCTGGGGCCGGCATGATTATGCTCAGCCTGGTTCTACAAACGGTGGGCTTGCCCTTGGATGGCATCCTGCTGCTAGCCGGAGTGGACCGTATTTTTGATATGATCCGAACCTCCATGAACGTTATCGGCGACGCCGCCGGCGCCATTGTTGTGGCTTCCACTGAGGGGGGATTGGAGACCATATCCACCGGAGTAGATATCAGTGGATAATTAAAATAAATAAAACAACAGCAAAGCCGCTCCTGGGTTAAAAGGAGCGGCTTTGTTATAATGCTAACAGAGGTGTAAATCTTAATGACAGAAATAGTGCTTACTTTACCGCCACAACAAAAGGGACATCTTATTGCCCGTCCCAATCGCTTCCTGGCCCAAGTGGACCTTAACGGGGAGGAAATATTAGCCCATGTGGCTGATCCCGGCCGGCTGACGGAACTTCTTTTTCCCGGCAACGAAGTCTACGTTTCCGCTGCAGCCAACCCAGCCCGCAAAACCGCTTATGACCTTAAGCTGGCTCAGGGAACGCAGGGGCTGGTTTCAGTGGATAGCGGCTTGCCCAACCGCATTTCCCGCCTAGCCTTGGAAGCAGGGGTATGGCCGTTTTTTAACGGCTACGACAAAATAAAAGCAGAACCGCGTTATAAACAAAGCCGGTTTGATTTTCTCCTCCAGGGTGCTGATAAACCCACTTGCTATCTGGAAGTAAAAGGCTGCACCTTGGTGGAAAACGGGGTGGCTATGTTTCCCGATGCCCCCACCGTCAGAGGGGCCCGTCAACTGGGTCAGTTAATCGAACTGGTAAACCAAGCTGCCCAGGCTGCCGTGATCTTTATAATCCAGCGCCGGGATGCAGTACTGTTCCGGCCCCATATTGATCGAGATCCGGCTTTTAGCCGGCTGCTGGCTCAAGCCCAGGCCCAGGGGGTAAAAGTATTTGCCTATGGCTGTCAAGTGACGAAAACAAAAGTGAGCCTGGATAAAGAGCTGGAACTGCTGCTGGATGTCAGTGGCTGAGATCCCTCACCATCGGTCCCAGCAGACTTTCTTGGTAGACAACAAGGCCGCGGTCCCGAATATGGGCAGCCAAGGTTTTGTCCCAGGGGATGATCAAAGCGGACAAAGCTTGCCTCTGATCGGCAGTGAGTCTGGTGCCGGCAGCGGTGCCATCATAGCTTTCCCGGTCAAAAAACCAGGGTCGGAAGGCGGCGCCATAGCGCTGGTGGAATCGAATTCCCATTTGCAAACCTTCAGGATCGAAGTCGCCGCTGTAATAAACAGTGCTCCCGGCAGCGGTTATTTCATCCACCAGTTTTAAGGCGGCTACACTGGGTTGCCCGCTGGTGCATACCAGCGGCGGCGGGCAGCTGGCATTAAGATCCAAAATGGTACTGAAGACGCTGGGATTTTCCAGCACATAAACGGCTGGCATTGCCTCCCAGGCCGTAGGCCGGCGGAAAAATCGAAGGGGCAGTACCAGGGGAGAACAGGTATTGTTGCTGGCAGTAAAAATAGGGGCCCGGGGATCTGAGGGCGAAGGGCAAAGCCCGGCCACGATAACGGTGGAAGAGATATCATCGCTCATGAGACCGGCCTTAGCCAAGACCTCCCGTTGTTGTTCAGCCGTTACAACTTCGTTTTCGATCCCCAAGGCAAAAAGCAAGCCCTGGAAAAATAACCGCCCCCAAGCAGTGTTACTGTCCAGCCTATGGGGGTCACCGCTGAGCCAGGCGGAAAAAACCGGCAGGCGGGTGCGTTGTCGCTGCCAACAGGGTAAATGGTCCAAAGCCTGGGCCACAGTGCGGAGAGCACGCCCGGCTTCAGACCTGTCTTGCTGATATAAAGCGAAAAAAGTCCGGTAACCAGGGCCATCCTTATGTTTTAGCGTCTGAAGCCACCTTTTGGTTTGCGGCCGCATCGGCGTCTGTTCCAAAGCGGTAAAAAGTTCGCTCCACCTTCTTGCAGCCACCTCAGTCTGCTCTTTTTTTGTTTGTAGCTGCGGCCCATACAAATACTCCAGCACTTCAACCAAATTTACTTTAAACCGGCTTCGTTGCAGCGCTCGATCCAAAGCCGCCAGTTCCACTGTGCATTCGTCAGCCGTGAGCAGACTTATGGCCAACAGGCCGCCAATGGCATCCCGCTCTTTTACAGTGAGCCGGCGCAGTTTTATTTTACCGCCAATCCGGTTTAAGGACTGATATTTTATTTTTACCTTTGGCCAGAGCCGGCGCAGCCCCGGTTGGGTTAGATAGGTTTTTAGCTTGTCCATAAGCACCTCTCGCTTTGCAACTGACCTAGACCATCATCTTCCGTTGTCGGCCATTCCAGGTATAATGGATTTGGGATACGCAGGGAGCGTCTTGGGGGCGGTACAATTCATAAATTGCCAGCCCCGGCACGGTGTCGTAGCAACCCCACAGATTTTGGCTGGTCATAATAAAATCCAGATCCATTTGAGTTAAGAGCTCAAACATATCGCGCAAGTTTTCATCGTCGACCCCGGCAAAGGCTTCGTCCAAAGAGACGATGCGGGGAGCGATGGGATCAGCATCGCTGTAACGGGAACAGACGGCTGCCAGCAGAGGAATGTACATGGCCATGGCTTTTTCGCCCCCGGACAAAACGTTAAACCGGGAATCGGTAAGTTCGCGCCGCGGCTTCTCATGGTTGCTAAAATATAAAGTGAACCTGAACCAAAGCCGGTAATCAAGCAGCTTCGTCACCCAATCACGGAGGGTTTCTCCCGCCTCGGCCTCAGTCTCGGCCCGTTTTATGCGGGTGCGGAAATGTTGCACCATGCCATCGATTTGGTCATCGCGCAAGAGGTAGGGGTCGGTCCGGAGCAGTTGAACCAACTGCTCCGTATCCAGCTCATCTTCAGTGGTGGCAGCCATGGGTTCCCAGCGGAGAAACAATTTAAGACCGCTGGAGGTCTCCCGTGCCTGCATCAGCCTGTTCATCTCCGTTACCCATTGTTCGGCCCGGGCAATCTTATCTTTAATTGCCCGGCCCACGCTGTGGATGAGGATTTCTTCATACAACTCCCGATCTTTCCGGCTCAGCAATAGCCGCTGTTCATCCTCGGCTCCTTTAAGCTCCTGCAGCAGAGAGCCCGGAGTAAGGGGATTATGTCGATCTCGATTAAACAGTATCCGCCGTCGGCCACTGACAGGGTCAGAATCCAGTTCCGGCACATAGGGCAACAAAGACTGGCGAACAGAATAAAACTCATCAAGGAGCCGATTGGTGATGGTGTCAGCCGATTGTTTATCCAGCCGGCGATACTGTTGAGTGATGGTGTGGCAAAGCCGGTCCACTGCCGGCGGTTGGGCTGCTGCAGCCGCCCTATCAAACCACTCCGGCAGTAGGCGATAATTCCATTCCCGCTGCCAGCAGCTAAATTTTTGCTGCCAAAGGCCTTCAGCTTCGGCTGTTCGCCGAGCCAGATTTTCCAGCCTGGTATTTTCCTTGGTCAGGCTCAGCTCAATTTGGTGCCGGACCCGTTGTTGGTTCTTAATCTCGGCTTGGAGGCGAAGGTCTTCATCTTTTAGCTGCAACAGTTGGGCATGAAGATCGTAGATGCCCAGCTCTCGTAACAACTTTGTTAAAGCTGTAATCTTGGCTGTCAGTTCAGTCTGGCGCTGTAGCCATTTAGCCAGCAGGGCCACATCTTGATCCAGCCGCTTTTGTAGCTCCAGCAAATGAACTTCAGTTTGTTTTTTATTATCCATCAGCCCAAGCCATTTTTGCCAACTATGGTGGAGCTCATTGAATTTATCCTTATAGTGGCGGAGCTGGCGCAGGGCTTGTTCCACTGCCGGTTCGCTGTGGGGGATATTCCACCGGGCCATAAACTGGTGAAATTCCGTGCTGGCTTGGAGCAACTGGGCTGCCAGTTGCCGCTGGTATTCAAATTTGCGCTTTTCTTCCTCGAAAGCAGTGTCAAACAGCATTTCTTGTTTTTGCAGTGCTCGCTGGGCTGAGATTAGGTTGCCGCCGTCAGGAAAGGCCTTGATTTCCATCTCCAATTGGTCTTCCCGTTGGGCTAGGGCTTGCTGCTCACCTGCCAGGGCGGCCAACGCCTCTTCTTGCTGGAAGATAAGAGTTCGCAGCCGCTCCATTTCGGCCGCCCGGGTGCGGCGACGGCTTTCCTTGCCAATATATTGGGCTTGAGGTTTTACCGCTGCCTGGCCCAACAAGCAGCCCAGTTGATAGCGGCCGCTGTCAGGGTCGACATAGCCGGCTTCAGTGTCGCCGCCGGCCTTATGCACACGAATTGTGCGCAGCAATAAATCCACCGCATCGGCGCTGCAACCGTTGCCCGCCGGCGGTGTCGGTATCAGATAATCAGCCAAGGTTGGTGTAAGGAGCTGGGGGTCGGGCTCGATCCAACATTCTTCCTCCCCCGGCTCCAGCCGGGCCAATTTTCCGTCGCTGATCCAGGCATCCAGTAAACCGGCAGTCTCCAAGGCCGACTCCAGGGCGGCCCTCGTCCTTTCCGCTAGCTGGGGCTGGAAATCACAAGCGGCATACAAAGGCAGCCCTGTTTCCCCCCGGTTCCGCCGGCGTTGGCGGGCAGCCTCTCGTGCCGGCGAGCGCGGCGGTTCCGGTTCCTTTTGCTGGCGCCACTCTTTCAGTTCAGCTTCCAATTCTTCCTTCTCATTCCGATGCCGGTTTTGTTCTGCTGCCAGCTCGGCCCCTAACCGGGCCAGTTCCCGCATAGCCTGTTGCCTGCTGTTACTTATCACCGCTTGGACGTCACTGTAGGGTCGGTCCGGATAGCAGCTTAGGCGCTGTAAAAGTTCCTGTAAAGTCGGATCGGGACAGGGGAGTTCCTGCAGCCGTCGGCGCCAAGCAAAGATTTGCTGTTGCACTTCTTGTTGGGCTGTTTCCAGCGCCTGTTCCTGCTGGCGCAGATCAGCCTCAGCCTGATCCCGGCGTTGGCGGGCGGCGCTCAATTCCCGTTCGGCTGCGGCAGTTTGCTCCTCAAACCGGCTTTCTTCCCGGGCCAAGGACAGCGCTTGTTCCAATTGCTGTTCATGCTGGGCAATGTCCCGCTGCCAGGGCGGCCAAAAGCTGTCAGTAGTGGGAATTTCACGCTGGAATAAAAGCGGCCGCGGTTCATGGGGGCTGAAATTGCTGGCGGCGGCAGCTTTGGTTAGCATTTGGAGCAGATCATGCTGTCGGGCCTGGCAAGTGCTTATATCTTCGGCTAAAGCGGTGACCCGCTCTGTTCCTGCCCGTTTGCCTTCTTCTCCATCGGCCACGCGCTGTCGGTACATCGCCCAGGCGCTTTCGGCCTCTTTCAGTTCGCCATGCAACCGTTCCAGTTCTTGTTCTTTCGCCAGGGCTTCGCTGGTGCTGAGGGCTTCGTACTGGGCTCGAACTGCAACCTGGTCCTGCTCTAATTTCTGCACAGAAGCGGCTTGTCCGGCTAATTCCTCGGTCAAAGCCGCTATTTTTTGGCTTAGGTCTGCTTCTTCTTTTTGCCTTGCTTTCAATTCGGAGCCTTGGGCCAACAGGGCACGCGACACTGTGAACAGACGTTGCTGATTATAATGATTGTACGCTTTTTGCAGACGTTCCACCTCCTGGCGGTGGATAACGAGTTCGTGCAACCGATCGCCAATTTCATTCATGTCGGCCAACACTTCAGCCAAAGGGCGCAGATCGTCCTCTTGCAACGGCGGTAAAGCCGAGGCTAAAATTTCGTAAATGGTGGATGGTTTAAAATCCTTGGATAGTTTTGGGCTCCGGATTTGAAGTAAAAGATCCAACAGCTCTTGGTACGATTGCAAATCATGATAACCAAACAGCTCCTTGTTAATTCGCCGTTTATATTCGCCCTGTTCCGTCACCAGCCAGCCCCCTGAACCCAGGGCTTCCTGCAGTTGAATCCGGGTTAACGGAATCCGGCTTTCTTCATTGTGGCTGAAATCGCGCTGGTATAACAACAAGTCGCGGCCAAGACGCCGGTTATCGGTAATGGCGAACCCCCAAAAATTAAGGGCCGAACTGCGGCGAGCCCGCAGGCCGATACCGATGGTAAAATAACGTTGCTGTTCAGGCTGGGAAAATTCCAAAAAAAGATATCCGGTCCGTTCAAAAATATTGCTGTCGGCTTCCCCTAGCAAATAATATTCCAGGCGTCGATCCCGGGAGCCGAAGGGATCCAAACGCCAGGGCCTTTTATCGCCGTCCAGCACCAGTGGGATCAGGCTTTGCATAGTGACGGATTTGCCGGCGCCATTGGCCCCGCGCAATATCAGCCGGCCGGAAGAAAACTCAAATTCGGCTTCATCGTAAAGCCAGAAATTGATGATACCGGCCCGGTTAAGATGCCAACGGGTATTCATGTCAAGTCCTCCCCTAAACCATCATAGTGGCCCCAAAAACGGGCCAGGGCCGGTTGCAAATAAACAGTGCCGTCGCTTCCTTGCCGGCCTAAGCCCCATTGTTCAAGATGTTCAATTATTTCTTCGCCCAACTGAGAAGTAGTGGCTTGGCGATGCTGTTTAGACCAATAGTCGCCGTAACGTTGGCGTAGCTTAAGCAGCAAGGTTTCGAATTCCAGCCTGGTTAAGGCCAGACAACCGCGTTCATCCACCGCCGGTTCGGTGTCACCGGCGGCCCGGCGCCTGATTTCAGCGGCCAAAGCCTGAACCAGGTCCGAAATGGCCCGGGCAGTGGGGAACAGTTCCATTTCACCACTGGCCTCCGGATAAAAAAAGAGCAGGCCCTCCCGGTATCTTTGGCCCACCAGGCCGGCCATGGTTTCCAATTGCTGTCGGAGATAGTGCCGCTGGGTTAAGACATAATGCCGCTCTAACTTAGTCCATTCCCAATCATAAACCACCGGTTCTTGCAGCAGCCGGCGGAAAATATGATGCCGCCTTGCTTTCAGTTCACCCTCCGGCGTCGGGGCATAAAAAACCTGCCCCAGGTCTTCCACCGCCATGTACTGGCTTAAATCTTGGGGGAAGCGGCGGAGAACGTAGCGTGCATAGTGGGAGCTTTCGTAAAGGACATTGTGTTGGTCTCCCTGCAGAGCCCAATCCCATTCATCCCCATCCACGGCCAGGAGCACCCCCATAGTTTTTAGTTGCTTCAACGTCCGGGCCATGGAGCGGCGATGATCGTATAAAGTCCAATCCATTTCCAGCCCCAAGCCCAGCAGATGCTGCCGGATCGACTCCACCATATCAGTGAGGAGAAACTGCTCATTCTCACCCTTGCCCTCCAGATACCAGAGGCAATAACTAAACAGAGCATAATCGCGGGGTTCCGAAAACAACTCCCAGCCCATCCAGGCGTGGGCTTTGCCAGGCACCTTTTCCAATTTAGCGAACTTGCGGGTCAGCAACAAAGTGAAGCCGCATTGATCCTGAAACCATTCTCGCAAATCCTGAAAATGGTGGCGAATGGTTTGATACAGTTCCGGGTCCGCGGCTTTGGTGATAAAATAGCGGTTCAACAGGGCTTGAACACAGGTTCGTCTTTCCGCTTGAAAGCGCTGGCTCCGGCTCATAAAGTTTCACCTGCCCCAGCTACCAGCAAGGCTTTGTCTGCCCTGGTAAATTCCAGGGTAAAGTCCGGCAGCTCCAAATCGCCATCGGCGGCCAACAAGACAGTGCGTTCCCGATCGGCGGGGAAGTGCAGTTTGATCCTGACCCCTTCTGGGGTTAAGGTGCGCCGGCGCGGGTTAAGCAGACACTGACCGATCCAATCGAGGAGTTGCTGGCGCAGGGCCGGGTCCAAATGCTCCAGCTTGGATAAGGTAACGGTCCGGCGCTGAATAAAAGTTGTCAACAGGGATTGCCGGGCCTGATGCCGGTTCAAATATTGCACCCGAGCCGCAGCCAGATGTTTTTGCCGCGAACGAATTGGTTCGGGGCTACCGGTTCGGGCCCGCCGGCGGCGACGTGAATTGAGCTGGCGAAAATTAGGGCCCACCTCCCACATGGAAACAGCGGGATTGTCGGTATCTTTATCATCATAGCCCTGAAAATGACGGGTGCGATAAAGGCCGAAGGCATAAGCGGCTAACCGATGGGCGTCATCAATATCAGCACAGTTAAAAAACCACTGCCCCAAATAATCAAGTTCCTGGCGCCGGCTCACACCGGAGCGCCGCCGATCCTGTATGCGAACAGCCGAACGCACAAGCCGGGCAATGGTGTCTTTCGTGGCTTGTTCCAAAAAGACTAAATCGCTGTCGTCGGACGCAGTGCCAAAAAACCATCGCCTGAGATCTTGCCAGCGGTCTTCCAACAGTCGAAATTCTTCTTCTTCCGCCAACTGTTCATCCAAAGAAGGGCGGCGCCTCCCATCAACCACCACCGCCTGAAAAAACCCGGTCAAGTTAGCGGGCGGCAGTTGAGCCAACAGCCCTTGGATGCGAACGCCGGAGCGCTGGAGGCCGTGGATAAAGTCTTGAAGATAGATGGTGAGGGAATCTTTAAAGGCTAAAAAAGCCTCAGTCAACATCAGTTCCTCGGCTTGAGCACTGTTTAGGGCCGCCAGGTAAGAGCTGGAGTTTTGGACCAGTTTTTGGAACTCTTCTTGCAATTGCTGCCATAGTTGCCGGGCTTGTCCGGCCGAAAATGTGGCTTCAGCTTTGATTTGTTCCAATATCCGGTACATATTGTCCAACACCGATGGCTCCAAGGAGCCGCCATAACCGCGGATGTCTTGCAAGCGGCCCAGCAGGCGCTCAATCTCAATGGAATAGGGTGTGAGTTGATACTTGAATTTCTTACGCAAATACTCTTCCACACTGGCGGAACGACCGCCGTCATGGCGGGGAATAAGATTTTTCCAGTTGACTAGCCGGTCCAGGTCTTGCTGGCATAGTTCCACCGTATAATCAGGAAAGAGAGCCGTAGCCTCTATAGCAGTAAAAACATCTTCCGGCCGCAGCCATTGGCGCATCCGCTGGTGTTGTTGGTAGAAATAATGCATAATAAGGCGGTAGCGGCCGACATTTTGAGCCGTGAGATAGCTCAGTTCGGAAATGGGTTTTAAGTGTAAAGAGGGCATGTATCCACCTCGCTTAGTTTCCGGCCGTAGCACATCGGGGCCGAATCTAGATCTGATAGTTCTCCTGCAACAGGCTAAAATCCTTGTTGAACAGGCAGGATAATGGGAAGTTGGTGCGGAAAGATAAATTCAACTGGCGAAGGATGAGCCAAACCGATAGTTGGGGGCGAGGGCCATGGCTGGCTGCAGAAAGATATTGGTGGTGGAAGATGAACAGCGGATGCGCGATCTGCTGCGTCTTTATTTGGAGCGGGAAGGATATAAGGTGGTGGAAGCGGCTGATGGGGAGACGGCGCTGACTGTTTTTGCCCGGGAAGAATTTGCATTAGTGCTGCTGGATGTGATGCTGCCGGGGCTGGATGGTTGGGTTGTCTGCCGGCGGCTGCGCCAAAATTCCAACGTACCTATTATTATGCTCACCGCCCGAGGGGAGGAAATAGACCGGGTGACGGGATTTGAACTGGGTGTGGACGATTATGTGGTGAAACCGTTTAGTCCCCGGGAGTTGGTGATGCGGGTGAAGGCTTTGCTCCGGCGGGCTTGCCCGGAAGGGGTCCGGCCAGAAGAAAAACTTGCCTTCCCCGGCCTCACCATCGACCATCCCTCCCGGCGGGTGGAGGCCGGCGAGAAGGAAGTGGCCCTGACCCCGAAGGAATACGACCTTCTTTACTTTTTAGCCCAGCAAGAAGGGCGCGTATTCACCCGGGAACAGTTGTTGGAGCGGGTCTGGGGTTACGATTTTTATGGCGACTCCAGAACAGTGGATACGCACATTAAGAATCTGCGGGAGAAACTAAAACGTGCCGGCCAAGGCGCCCACTACTTGGTGACAGTTTGGGGTGTGGGCTATAAGTTTGAGGTGAAATAGAATGAAAAGCATGGTGTCCCGGCTCTGGTTAACGCTGGTGCTGTCAGTGGCGGCGATTTTACTCCTGTTGGGGCTTTTTTTATCGCAACTGTTTAACAATTTCTATTTCGATCTCCAGGCAGATAATCTCATTGACCAGGGGCATAATCTTGGGCAGTTGGTACTTTCCTCCACCGGCAGCGCCCAACTGCTACGCGAATTGACCCTGGTGGAGGATTTTCTTAATGCCAATGTGGTGATCATGGATAAAAGTGGCCTTGTTTCCAACGTCAGTCCGGGGCTGCTGCATCACCGGCGCCGGCGCGGAAGTGAACAAGTGCTGACCCCGCCCCAGGCGGCGGCGGTGCTTGCAGGCCAAACAGTGGTGATTAAAGGCTATCGAACTGAGCTGGATTCCACCATGCTGACGGTGGCGGTACCGATAACTGCCGCCGATGACCAGGTTGTGGGGGCAGTCTATCTCTATACGCCCCTGGCTCCCATTACCCGTACCATTGCTTCAGTCCGCCGGCTGATCGCCCTCGGCATCATGGGCACCATGGCTGTGGCCACAATAATGGCTTTTTTCCTGTCACGCCGCCTGTCCCGGCCTTTGATCCAGATGGAACAGGCAGCGGAGGCCATGGCCGGCGGTGATTTTTCGCCCCGGGTGGAAGTGGAAAGGGAGGACGAGGTCGGTCGCTTGGGGGCTGCCCTCAATCATTTGGCGGCTGAGTTGGCCCGCACGCTGGCTGCCTTGGGAGCGGAACGGGATCAATTGGCTGAAATCATGGCCGGTATGACTGACGGCGTCATCACCTTTTCGGCTGCCGGCGAGCTCCTCGTCTTTAATCCGCCCGCTGCCCGCTACCTGGCCCCCATCACCAATCTGGGGCTGGGACAAAAATTGGGTACAGAGATAGTATTGCCAGCATTGGAAGCGGCCCTTAAACAGGTGGTGGCCAGCGCCGAAAGCCGAGGCACAGAATTTGAACTGGCCCAGCGCATTATCATGGCCCGGTTGGCCCCGTTAAAAACAGCCGGCACAATTCGAGCCGTGGTCTGCGTACTGTTTGATCTCACCAAGGAACGGCGGCTGGAAGCCATGCGGCGCGAATTCGTCGCCAACGTCTCCCATGAACTCAGAACCCCGCTCACTTATCTACAAGGTTATGCCGAAGCGATGTTGGATGGGTTGGCGGCCAGCAAAGAAGAAGAAGATAAATACCTCGGTATTATCTTGGACGAAACCTTGCGCCTGCGCCGGCTGGTGAACGACCTGCTGGACTTGGCTTTAATAGAAGCTGGAGAACTGGAATTGGAGAAGGAACCGGTGGCGGCGATGGAGTTGATCCGGCAAGTCAGGACAAAACTATTGCCATTGGCGGCGGAAAAAGAGGTCGAAATTGTGGTGGCCGAACGGGAACTGCCACCAGTTTGGGGGCACCGGGACCGGTTGCAACAGATTTTCATCAACCTTTTAACCAATGCCCTCCGCTATACCCCCCCTGGCGGCACCATCAGCATTGAGACCTTTCGCGCCGCCGCCGGTTTGGGCATAAACATCAGCGACACCGGGGCCGGGATTCCGCCGGCGGACCTGCCTTATATTTTTGAGCGCTTCTACAAACAAGAAAAGGCCCGGACCCGGTCCGAGGCCGGCACCGGCATCGGTCTGGCCATCGTGAAAGGCTTGGTGGAAGCCCATGGCGGCCAAATCCAGGTACGGAGCCAGTTGGGTCAAGGCACCACCTTCACCCTGACCTTGCCCCTGGCAGACCCTGACTCCAGCCCCTGAGCTCGGCCGCAATTACGGCGATCACAGTTGCCGGCGGACCGTAAGGAAAAAGCGGCAGCAAAAGAGGCAGGAATTGGGCCCACGATGGTGAATACTATAGATGGGAATATGACAACATGAACCCTAAATAAGCGGCCTTAAAGCCACTAAAAGAGGTAATGGCAGATGCTAATTGTAGTAATAGACGGCCTGGGCGGCGGTATCGGCTGCCAACTGATCGGGCAAATTAAAAGCAACCTTTCTCCGGCGGCTGAAGTGTTGGCCTTGGGCACGAATTCCATCGCCACCCAGGCCATGATTAAAGCCGGGGCCCATCGCGGGGCCACCGGCGAGAATGCCATCCGGCTCATGGCCGCTGAAGCCGATGTTATTCTGGGGCCGTTGGGGATTATTCTCCCCAATGCCATGATGGGTGAGATCACAAGCTCCATGGCCAAGGCAGTAGTGGCCAGCCCGGCAAAAAAACTGCTATTGCCAGTGGCGCAGCCCCATGTGGAGCTGGTGGGACTGGCGGCCCAATCCCTGGCCACCCTGATCCGGCTAGCCGGCCAAAGGTTGGCTCAGATTGAGCGCGAACTAAAGTAGGCCCTTCCATCAGTGGCGGTCAGAAGCCGAAGATTCCTTGCTGGACTGCGCTCCTGCCAGTTCGCCCCCGGTTACGCTGGCTCCGCTTCATTCCAAACAGGCCTGGACAAGCCTAGGCAGGCGGGATGACAAAAAAAGGGAGGCCCCGGGTATAATTTCCTCCTCTGGTTTCTGCAGTATACTGCATGCAGCAACGTGCAAATAATGCAACTCACTTCAGCCGCGGCGGCGGCCTGCCCACCGAAACCGGGCTGATCTGCCGTCATAATTCACCTTTATACCCGTGGCAACAGATGGCACGAATGTTGCAACATATTTAGCGATAGCAAGATGAAACAGGAACCCAATGAAGACTGTGGCTGGGAAAGGGGATGAAAGCGGGTTCGAGCTGTTGCCGCCCAAAACCGATATTTTATTCTAAGGGAGGCTGATTCAATGCGTGATGTATTGAAAAATATGGCTGAGTACGATCATGAACAGATTTTGTTTGGGTATGATAAGGTTTCCGGCCTGAAATGCATTATTGCCATCCACAACACAACCTTAGGCCCGGCCCTGGGTGGGCTCAGAATCTGGCCCTATAAGAGTGAAGACGAAGCGCTGTTTGATGTCTTGCGGCTGTCAGTTGGTATGACCTACAAAAATGCGGCCATGGGTTTAGATTTTGGCGGGGCCAAAGGGGTAATGATTCACGACCCCAATACGGAGAAACCGGAAGAATTAATGCGGGCGTTTGGTCGGATGGTGAACAGTTTAGGAGGACGTTACTATACAGCGGAAGACGTGGGTACCAGTTTGGATGATTTGGTCCTGGTGCGGAAGGAAACCCCGTTCGTGGCTGGCTTGCCGGCAACTTCCGGCAATCCATCTCCCATCACCGGCTGGGGTGTCTACAACGCCATGCGAGCCACAGCAAAGCGTATCTGGGGTGACGATGACCTCAAAGGCAAGAAAGTGGCGGTGCAGGGCTGCGGCAATGTTGGCTATGCCCTCATCACCCATTTGCTGGAAGCAGGCGCTCAAGTTTATGCCACCGATATGTTTGAAAATAAAGTAAAACAGGCCCAGGCTGCCGGGGCTATTGCAGTGGAAATGGATAAAATTTATGATCAAGATGTCGACATTTTTGCTCCCTGCGCCCTGGGGGCAGTGCTGAACGATGATACCATTCCCCGCCTAAAAGTGAAAGGTATTTGTGGTTCGGCCAATAACCAATTGCTGGAGCCGCGCCATGGCAAAGCAGTGGCCGCCCGCGGTATTTTATACTCCCCGGACTTCATCGTGAACGGTGGCGGCGTCATCAATTGCGCCGAAGAATTTGCCCCTGGCGGCTACAACAAAGAACAGGCCTTGAGAAAGGCAGCCGGTATTTACGATATCTTGCTAACGATCTTTGCCATTGCCGATGAAAGGGAGATTGAACCGTACGAAGCCGCCAACATTTATGCCGAACAGCGGATCGAAAAAGCATTGCAACAAAAGAGGATGTACTTTAAAGAATAAGGCTTCCATAACCCATAGACCAGGACCCTGTCAGCCCATCCGGCTCACAGGGTCCTTTTCACCGGCAAATTTATTGCTGTCCCCAATGGCCCCAGCCGCCCGGGCCGCAATCTTGGCACCGCTGCCTTCTTGGGCCAAGGCCACAGGCCGGAGCTTGGAAATTGTGTTCCCGTATCCATTCTTGCTGCTCATTAATCCGCTCTTTAATCATGTTTTTTTGCTCCGGCGTAATGAGACCCATTTCAGCTCTAATGTTGGCAATTCTTTCTTTAATGAGGGCCAGTTCTTCATACAGCGCTTCCAATTCAGCCAGTTTCGAACTGTTGCTTTCGGCCAAGGCCGGTAGCGCGGCCAAAACCAAGACCAGGGCCGCCAACCCCAAGGCCAGCCATTTGTTCATAGCGAGCACCTCCATCTAGTTTCTGGTTTGTCCTGATTTTAGTATAACACCGGGATGTGAACAAACTGTGAAGCCCCGATGAAGAAACAATGAAATAAAGTTGTTGAACAGTGGGGCTAAAATGGGTTTACTTTATGAACTGAAGTGCTATAATAGTAATAGTTATGCATTATCGAAATGGGGTGAAACCATGGCTACAGACAGCCAAAAAAACGGCCCCCGCCGGCGCTCCACTCGCCAACGGCGTGCTATTTTAACCGTATTGCGCCAGACCAAATCCCACCCAACGGCAGACTGGGTTTACGAACAGGTAAGAGAAGAAATCCCCAATATCAGCCTCGGCACAGTCTATCGCAATTTAAAACTGCTCGGGGAGCTGGGGGAGATAACAGAACTCAGCTTTGGCAGTTTTCAAAGCCGCTTCGATGGCAACCCTGAGCCGCACTATCACTTCCGCTGTTTGGATTGCAACCGGGTATTCGATGTGGATTTGCCGGTGGCGAAGGAAGTGGAGCAACAGGTGCGGGACCAACATGGCTGGGACGTGTCGGGCCATCGGACCGAATTCTATGGTCGCTGTCGTGAATGCAGCCAGCGCCATCAACAAAGCAAAAACTAAAAACAATTTCCACTGAATCCCGCCGCAAACCGGCGGGATTTTGTGGGAAAAGGGTGCCTTCCTGGTTACAGCCCTATGCCATCATCCCTGGGCAAATAGGAAACCACGGCTGCCGAGTGGGGGCCATGGCGGCCGCTGTGGGTTTGGAAGGGGACGGGCGGCAGGGGTTTTTAAGTCACCAAACAGACCTCCAATCAATATTATGGGGAGGAGGAGGTATGCTATCGCTGCCTGCTCGCGCAAAAAAACAGGGAGGGGAATATTAGGTGAAAGCGAAGGTAGGAGTTTGGTTATTGTTGCTAACGCTGGGGCTGGTGTTGGCAACCGGGTGCAGTCCCACCCGACCGCCGGCCAAAGAACCAGCGGCCGGCGAAGCAGGACCGCCGGCAGTGCCTGTCAATGTGTTGGAGCCTTTGTCGCCGGCGGTCGCCGTCACTGTGGGGGCCAAAGAGGTAGTGTCTGATGCCGGGCTGCTCATCGGTATGGCGCAAGGGTATTATGAGGAACTCGGCCTTAAGGTGGAATCGGTCAACTTCAACACCGGACAGGAAATGATAAATGCATTAGCCGCCGGACAATTGGATGTGGGCTGCACTGTCTCGGCCAGCGGTCTTTTTAACGCCATGCTGCGGGATATACCGATTCAGGTGGTCGCTGATAAAGGGGTCAACATTGCCGGCCAAGGGTATTATCGGCTCTGTATTGGCAAAGATTTAGTCGATGAAATTAAAGACTTCGAAGACCTGCGCGGACGCCGGCTTGCCATCGTGGGCACAGCCTCGTTGGACGAAATAGCTCTGGACCGCTGTCTCAATGCCGGCGGCATGTCCACCGCCAACAAAGAAGATGTGCAACTGGAAATCATTCGGGCCTTCCCCGACATTGTGGCTGCAATTGCCAATGGCAGCATCGACGGTGGCATGGTGATCGAACCGTTCGTTGCCCAAGGTATGAGCCAGGGGATTTTGGATCCGTGGAAGGATCCGGCCGAATACGACCCCCACGCCCAAACCGCCTTTTTGATCTACGGCACATCCATCATCAACCAACCTGAAATTGCCGATCGGTTTATGATTGCCTACATTAAAGCGCTGCGGGATTACAACGATGCCTTTGTCAAAGGCATCAACAAAGCTGAAATCATCACCATGTTGGCAGAAACATCGGTGGTAAAAGAAGAGGCCTTGTACGAACAAATGTTCCCGGTGGGGTTGAACCCCGATGGCTATGTGCGGGAAAAAGGGGTGGAGTTGGATTTAGAGTGGTACCAGGATCGCGGTTTACTCAAAGGAGAACTGACCTTAGCCGATGTACTCGACAATCAATATGTGGATCGGGCCCTACAGGTGTTGGGTAAATACGAATAACGGGCCCAAGGGGCTGGGACTGCAGCCCCTCTTCACCTCTCCCTTATTGTCTGGAGGTGCTACTCGGTGCGAGTGCAAGGGAAGATTATTTCATTTTTCTCTCCAGTCCTGCTGCTAGTTTTATGGGAGCTGCTGGCCCAAGCCGGTATGGTGGACATACGATTGTTTTCTTGTCCCAGCCGCATTATGGAGACCTTTGTTCCGGTGTTATTTTCCGGTGAACTGTTATACCACAGTTGGGTTAGTGTTCGCCGGATCCTGTTGGGGTTCATCGCTGGAGCAATACCCGGGGTGCTGCTGGGCCTTTCCATGGGCCTGGTTCCGCTGCTGCGTGCGGCGTTGGAGCCCATGGTGGCAGCCACCTTTCCCATCCCCAAACTGGCCATCATGCCCCTTATTTTACTGGTGTTCGGCTTAGGAGAGAGTTCGAAAATATTTACCATCGCCATCGGTGTTTTTTATTTGGTCCTCATCAACACCATGGCCGGGGTGCTCAGTATTGACCCCATCTATTTAGACGTGGCCAAAAATTATGGTGCCAGCCGCTGGAACTTTTATCGGACCGTGGCCTTGCCCGGGGCCTTGCCAATGATATTTGCCGGCTTTAAGTTGGGTCTGGGCACAGCCCTGCTCCTTATTGTGGCAGCAGAGCTGACAGCGGCTTGGGCCGGTGTCGGCTATTGGATTTGGCGGGCCTATGATATGTTTGACATCGAACGTATGTTCAGCGCCCTGATTATGATGTCAGTGCTGGGATATTTGCTCTCATATTTACTGGACTTCATCGAACGGCGGGTGATAC
>DATERQ010000153.1:0-8789 GCA_035271345.1 bacterium
GGAGATGAAGGTGTCTTGGATGGCTTGCTCCCTTGGTCAGATACATTGGCTGCCGAATGTCGAGTATCAAAATAAGAGTTGGGATTATGCTATTAGGGCCCATCTTGCGGTTTGCAAGGTGGGCCTTGTTTGACGCTTACACCCCACCCGCTGTATGAGAACTTAAAAGGGTGTTATGGGATCAGGATTTCCGGTAATATCAGGCTTGTTATTAAACCAGATGTGGGAAGGTTGGATCCTCAGTCGCTAAAAGAATGTGATGTAGTCATTATAGAGGGGGTGATGGATTATCATGGCCAAAAACATGAATGGCTTATCCCGTGAATTTATTATTCACCCGGGGGAGACCCTAATAGAAGTTCTTGAAGACAGAAATATGAGCCAAAAGGAACTAGCCATACGGACTGATGTAACAGAATCACATGTCAGCAGCGTGGTTAATTGCCAAAAGGCGATCTCGGTCTCCTATGCCAAGAAACTGGAATATGCTTTAAGTATTGATGCTGGTTTTTGGGTTAATCTGCAGGCCAATTATGATAAGGAATTAGCGGATTTTGAGGAAGTTAATGGAATCTCTGACCAGGAACTTGAAATCCTAAAAAGGTTAAATAGCATAGTGAAACACCTTAAAACGATAGGGATGTTAGAACCGGGGGCCTATGGACCAATACTTGTTATTCACTTAAGGAAACTTCTAAATGTTAGCAGCCTTACTCGGATACCCGAGGTTGCCCAAACAGGGGCCTACCGTTTGGCCACGGCTACCAATGTTGATCCCTATGTATTATTTACGTGGCTAAGGATGTGCGATTTGATGGCCCTGGGTCAGGAGACCGAGCGGGAGTTAGATATTGGCAGGCTAAAAGACAAGATTCCTTTGATAAAGGAACTAATGTTTGGGGATGTGATTGATGTCCAACCCCGGCTAAAAACTTATCTGGCCGAGTGCGGTATTAAGTTTTCCATTGTTAAAAACTTTAGAGGAGCCCCGGTCCAAGGTGTCATAAAAAAGAATGATGATGGTACCTTAAGCTTGCTTATAACTACCAGACGGAAATTTGCCGATATATTTTGGTTTACATTTTTCCACGAAATCGGTCACATCATGAATGGTGATATCGAGGATAAGCTAGTTGATTACGATTTTGCCAAAGGTGTAATAGAGGATAGGGCGGATAAATTTGCCACAAATACTTTGATCGATCCGAAGGCTTATAAGGAGTTTGTAGCAAAAAAGGATTTCACACTGACTTCTATCCAAAGATTTTCAGCCCAGCAGAATATCCCTACCTATATTTTAATAGGTAGGTTACAAAGAGATGGACACGTGGGGTATCATCAATACTCAGGGGAAAAGGTCAAATATGTGCTTCGGGAAGGTTAAACAATCTTGGTGGAAATTGGGGGAGGGGAAAATGACAAAGGAACAAGAATTAATGCAGTACCTCCACAAAAAGGTGTTTGACCCAATTCTGAATTCACCAGATGCACCGTCCAATATAAAAAGCGGTGTAAACCTTACAATAGCAAGAATGAACCGATTGAGTGCTGAAAAAATGGTTAAATACTTTTGGTCTGCCCTTGCCACAGAGAACGCAATTAAATTTTCTAAAAGGATGAAAGCAGAGGGCCTAACACGTTTTGAGGATGTAATGGAGGAATTTAGGGATAAATTTAATGATGAATGGCTTAGAGCCTAGAATCTAAGGTTCCAAGCTCATTGCCACAATACAAATTGACCTTAGCCAGGAAGACCGAGGTTATAAGATGAGGGCCGCCATCTCCGGCGACTTTCATTGTGTTAACCACTCTATTTTAGGGGTGGTTTTTTGTTCGCCTGGCATGTTTGCTGCGCCAGAGGACACAAAGACCGGCTAACTCCTGTCAAGCCCCAACTCAGATATTTTATTGAAAAACAGCCCTGTTTTTGCTACCACAAGGGGACGGTCCCACTGTGTTGTTTTCTAACCCATCCTGATGTAAAATATTCATCAGAGGTGAGGAAATGCCAAGAGCAGCTAGAGAGGAAAGCAGTACCGGGATCTACCATGTGATGAAAAGGGGTATTAACCACCAAATTATTTTTGAAGATGATGAGGATTATCAAACCTACCTTAATACATTAAAAAGGTGCCAAGAAAAAAGCGGTTACATAATTTATGCTTATTGCCTTATGGGTAACCACCTTCATCTTTTGGTAAAGGAAGCAGATGAGGGCTTAGGCAACGCCTTTAAACGGATTGGGGCCAGTTATGTATACTGGTATAATTGGAAATATGGCCGCCGAGGACACTTATTCCAAGGTCGGTATAAAAGTGAAGTGGTCGAAGATGATAGCTATTTTCTAACGGTGGTTCGTTACATACATCAAAACCCGTTAAAGGTAGGCGTAATAAAAGATATCGCTGATTACCGCTGGAGCAGCTATGGGGAATATATCGGGAAGCCAACAATTTGCGATACTGATTTCGCACTCAATATGTTTTCCACTGACAGGTCCGAAGCGGTGACGTTGTTTAAGGAATTTAATTTAGCTGAGAACAAGGATCGGTGCTTGGATTACGACCACGCCATCAGACTAAATGATGTTGCGGCCGCCGATTTTATCAAAGGCATTGCCGGTGTTGGCAGTTCAACTGAAATTCAACGCTTTGAAAAGAAAAAACGGAATACAATCATTAAGGCTTGCAAGGAAAAGGGTTTGTCCTATCGACAGATAGAGCGCCTTACCGGCGTCAGCTTTGGAGTAATACGGCGGGTATAAGCCAGTTGGCGAAAATATGGTAGGACAAAAGGGGAAGGACACAAGGGGACGGTCCCCTTGTGCTCCCGATGATTACATGAACAAAAGAGGGGGGATAAATATTGACCTTTATTTCATGGAATATCGATTCGTTGAATGCGGCGTTAACGGGCAATTCGGCGCGCGCGTTATTGTCTCGCAATGTATTGGCTACCATTATAGAACATAAGCCATTGATTATTGCCTTACAGGAAACAAAGCTGGCCAGCAAAGGCCCGACCGCAAAACATTTTAGAATCTTAACAGATAAATTTCCAGAGTACGATATTGTTTGGAACTGTTCGGTTGAACCAGCTCGCAAGGGTTATGCCGGCACTATGTTTTTGTATAAGAATCATTTGACACCAGTTGTCACCACCCCTACGATTGGCGCACCGGGTACCCTTGATGCTGAAGGCCGAATCATGACCTTGGAGTTTGAAAATTTCTATCTGACTCAGGTTTATACTCCCAATGCGGGGGAAAATTTGAACCGCTTGGATGAACGCATGGTTTGGGATGTCAAGTTTGCAGACTATCTGACGGAACTTGATCGAAAGAAATATGTCGTGGCAACGGGCGATTTTAACGTGGCACATCGAGAAATAGATTTAGCCCATCCCAACAATAATCGCAATACGGCTGGATTTACAGATCAGGAGCGTCAAGGATTCACCAATCTGTTGGCCCAGGGATTTACGGATACTTTTCGCTATGTTCATGGTGATAGGGAAAGTGTATATACTTGGTGGACTCAACGTGCTAAAACAAGCAAAATCAATAACTCCGGTTGGAGGATAGACTATTGGCTGGTGAGTGATCGTATCGCTGATAGGGTTGAGAAATCCGAAATGATAGATTCGGGTCCCAGGCAAGATCACGCACCCATACTGCTAAAGATTGGCTTATAGACCAAGACCAGGGCCAAAAGAGCGGCTCCTCGGTTGGGTGGGGGTTTCCAGACGAGGCTAAGAAAGAGATAAGGGGCCGGAGAACCCGGCCAGCCGTTATTTCTTTCGCTGGTGAAGCAGATATCCCGAACGACACAAGGGGACCGTCCCCTTGTGCTCCCCTGTTCCCCCTCTCATGCTCTCGCAAGGAGAATTGAAATGGATTTATTGGAATTAATCATAGAGTATCACAAGGATAACGAACGGCAGGGACCGGGGAGCAAAGAAGCGACATTAAAAGCACTAAGCTATATTCCTTATTTGAATGAAAAGACTAAAATATTGGACATCGGATGCGGAACCGGTGGTCAGACAATAACCCTTGCAAAAAACACAACTGCACATATCACAGCGGTCGATATGTTTCCGCAGTTTTTAGAAATGCTTATAAAAAAATCCAAAGAGAATAACTTTATTAACCGTATTGTAGCCGAAGAAATGCTGATGGAAAGCCTAACCTTTAAGGAAAACTCTTTTGATGTAATATGGTCGGAGGGAGCTATTTACAACATTGGTTTTGAAAAAGGACTGTCGCTGTGGAGAAAATATCTAAATGATAGCGGTTATATCGCTGTTTCTGAAATCTCATGGCTGACTAATACAAGACCGGATGAAATAGAGCAGTACTGGGTTAATGCATATTCCGAGATTGACACAATCGAAAATAAGCTTGTAGTAATTGAAAAATGCGGATATACTTCTGTCGCCTATTTTGCGCTGGATGATAAGTGCTGGTTAGATAATTATTATCAGCCGCTTTTGGAAAATGCGGATGCATTCCTGAAAAAATATAATCATGCTGCTGAGGTTAGAAAAATTATTGAAGCAGGTAAAATTGAAGCCGATTTGTACAACCGATTTAAGGATTATTACAGCTATGTTTTTTATATCGCGAAGAAAAAACAGTAGTAAACGACACAAAGGGACCGTCCCCTTGTGTTCTTGAGGGACCGTCCCCTTGTGTTCTCCCAGTAGTAAACGACACAAAGGGACCGTCCCCTTGTGTTCTCCCAGTAGTAAACGACACAAAGGGACCGTCCCCTTGTGTTCTCCGTCCCCTTGTGTTCTCCCCTGGCAAAAAACAAGGAAATTAGGGTTATATTGGAGAATATTTATAGGGCCGTAATGGTTTGTATAGGGTTTTACTAATAGGGAAGAAAGGCAGGCAATTGCGGTCTTATGGTTAATTTACGTTTAGGCCTTGATGTTGGCTCCACCACGGTTAAATTAGTTATTTTAAATTCTTTTTATCAAACCATTTATAGCATTTATAAAAGGCATTACTCGGATGTGAAAAGTGGTATTCGCGAGATAATATTAGGGGCCTATAATAGATTTAAAACAGAGCTTGTCTCGGTGATAGTAACAGGGTCAGGTGGCCTTGCGGTGCACAAATGGCTCAACATCCCCTTTATCCAGGAAGTTGTGGCTTCCACCAGCGGCATTCGGAAATTGATGCCGCAAACGGATGTGGCGATTGAATTAGGCGGGGAAGATGCCAAGATTACTTATTTAACCGGTAATGTTGAGCAAAGGATGAACAGTATCTGCGCCGGCGGAACTGGTGCTTTTATCGACCAGATGGCGGACCTATTGGAAACTGATGCCCAGGGGCTAAATGAACTGGCGAAAAAGCACCGCACCATCTACCCCATTGCATCGCGCTGCGGGGTTTTTGGTAAAACTGATGTCCAGGCTTTGATCAACCAAGGTGTCCCCAAAGAGGATATTGCTGCCTCGGTGCTCCAGGCGGTGGTAAACCAGACCATCTCTAATTTGGCCTGTGGCCGGCCGATTACAGGCAAGGTTGCTTTCCTAGGTGGCCCCTTACACTTCCTGCCGGAGCTGCGCCAAAGGTATGTCTGTACGTTAAACTTGGCCGCTGATGAGGTATTGGTACCGGCTGACGCCCAGGTATTTGTTGCCAAAGGAGCCGCCATTGCGGCAGCGGGGGATGAAGGCATCAGCTTTCAAGAATTGAAACGGCGCTGTTGGGCCGGCGGCAGCCGGGTTGAATCTTCGCTAAAAAAATTGCCCCCGTTGTTTACCGATGAAAAATCTTTGCGCGAATTCAAAGACCGGCATGCGGTGGATACGGTGGGGCATAAGGATATCCGATTACATAAAGGAGCCTGTTATTTAGGACTGGACGCAGGCTCGACCACCACCAAGGCTGTTTTGATCGATGGGGACAACAAGATCTTATATTCGTATTACGGTAACCACAAGGGCCAACCGCTGGAGCTGACGGTTAAAATTTTAAGGCAGTTATATGATCAACTTCCGGTTGGGCAAACGATCACTTATGCCGCTGTAACAGGTTATGGTGAAGAATTCATCAAAGCGGCGCTGGGCGGGGATGTAGGTGAGGTTGAGACCATGGCCCATTATAAGGCGGCCCTGTTTTTTCAGCCTGGTGTGGATTTTATCTTGGACATCGGCGGCCAAGATATGAAATGTATGCGGGTAAAAGACGGGGCAATCGACAGCATCTTTTTAAATGAGGCTTGTTCTTCTGGCTGCGGTTCATTTTTGGAAACCTTTGCCCATTCTTTGGCGATGTCGGTGGAAGATTTTCTGACTAAGGGGTTGTTGGCTCAAAACCCGGTCGATTTAGGTTCCAGATGTACTGTGTTTATGAATTCCAAGGTCAGGCAGGCCCAAAAAGAAGGGGCCAGCATCGGTGATATCGCCGCCGGCCTGTGCTATTCGGTGATTAAGAACGCTCTTTATAAGGTGATCAGGGTTAAGGATCGGCAGGATTTGGGCCAAAATATCGTAGTGCAAGGGGGCACATTTTATGGCGATGCTATTCTGCGTGCTTTTGAACTAATAGCGGGCCGAAGGGTAACAAGGCCCAGCATCCCCGGCTTGATGGGGGCTTTTGGGGCCGCCCTGGTGGCTAAAGAAAGAGCAGTAGCGGGAGAAAGATCCGGTTTGCTTTCCAAAGAACAATTGTCTGATTTTAGTTCAGTAACCACTACCGCCCGTTGCGGCGGCTGCGGCAATAATTGCTCTTTAACCATCAACACTTTTCCCGATGGCAGCCGGTATATAACCGGTAACCGCTGTGAAAAAGGGGCAGGAGTCAACAGAGGCGGTGAACAACTTCCCAATCTGTTCCAATATAAATACAAACGGGTCTTTCGTTACCAACCTTTGCCCTCTGAACGGGCCTACCGGGGTAAGGTCGGAATCCCGCGGGTGCTAAATATCTATGAGAATTACCCCTTCTGGCATACCTTCTTTACGGAACTGGGCTTTGGGGTGGTGCTGTCCAATGAATCCAGTCGGAAGGTGTATGAACGGGGGATCAGCTCGATACCGAGTGAGACGGCTTGCTATCCGGCCAAGATAGCCCACGGCCATATAATGGACCTGCTAGATAAAGGCGTGGATTTTATCTTTTACCCGGCCATATATTATGAACGGCAAGAAGATCAAGGAGCCGATAATCACGTGAATTGCCCGGTGGTAATCGGCTACTCTGAAGTGATAAGGTTAAATGTGGCGGAAATAGCGCGACGGGAGATCCGGTTTGTGAATCCATTCCTGTCCTTTAACGGTAAATCGGGGCTGAAACAGAGATTGAAAGACAGCTTGTCCTGCTTTGATATAGCCTCTAACGATATAAACCGGGCGGTGAACAAAGGTTTTCGCGCTTGGCTGGCATATAAAAGGGATGTCAGGGCAAAAGGGGAGGAGGCCTTGCGGTTGCTGGAGCGGCTGGGCAAAAGGGGGATAGTGCTGGCCGGCCGGCCTTATCATATTGACCCGGCCATCAACCACGGGCTACCGGAACTGATAAATAGCCTGGGCCTGGCGGTGCTGTCAGAAGACTCCATTGCTCATTTGGCTCAGCCGCCGCGGCCGCTGAGGGTGCTGGATCAATGGACTTATCATTCGCGGCTTTATCGGGCGGCTGTGTTCAGCTCAACCAAGGCCAACTTGGATTTCGTTCAGCTCAATTCTTTTGGCTGTGGCCTTGATGCCGTCACCACCGATCAGGTGGAAGAGATCCTGCGGGGTTGGGGCAAGATCTATACGGTTCTTAAAATCGATGAAGTGAGTAATTTGGGTGCGGCTAAGATTAGAATAAGATCCCTGCACGCGGCGCTGAAAGAAAGGGAAAAAACAGCGGCGCTGCCGTGCCGGCAGTATCGGCCCCTGAAAAGGAACGAATTTACGAAGGCGATGCGGAAAGATCACACCATCTTGGTTCCTCAAATGGCCCCAATACATTTTCCTCTTTTGCGGTCAGCCCTCGGTTCCTGTGGGTACAAGTTGGAGATTCTGCCCACATCGGCGCCAGGCGCCGTTGATGAAGGGCTAAAATATGTGAACAACGATGCCTGCTATCCGGCGATAATG
This sequence comes from bacterium, assembly GCA_035271345.1. Lineage (GTDB taxonomy): Bacteria > Bacillota > DTU030 > DUMP01 > DUMP01 > DUNI01. The sequence continues at coordinate 8,104 of DATERQ010000153.1, forward strand.
GCTGTGGGTCAATACATAGCGGCTTTGAAATCCGGAAAATACGATTTGGATAAGGTGTCTGTTTTGATGACTCAAACCGGCGGCGTCTGCCGGGCATCCAACTATGTGGGATTTATTCGCAAGGCGCTACAGGATGCCGGCTATGGCCAGATACCGGTTATTGCCATCTCGGCTCAAGGTTTCGAAAAAAACAGCGGCTTTACCTATTCCCCGGCCCTGCTGCTTAAGGCACTGCTGGCTGTATTATATGGAGACCTGATAATGAGGTTGCTGCATAGGGTAAGGCCCTATGAAAAAATCAAAGGGTCGGCCAACCTGCTGGCCCGGCAATGGATCGAACGCTGCCAGGCAGCCGTGGCCCAGGGGAGCATAAAGGAGTTTAACTGCAAGGTAGGGCAAATGGTCAGGGATTTTGATGGGCTTGAGATAGTTAAGGGCTTGGTAAAGCCCAGGGTGGGCGTGGTGGGGGAGATATACGTCAAATACCATCCCCAGGCCAACAATAATCTGGTGGAAATTTTGGAGGCCGAGGGCGCCGAAGCTGTCGTGCCCGATATTACCGATTTTATTTTGTATTCCTGTTATGGCTTGATATTTGGGCACCAATATTTGTCTAAAGGTTTTTGGCCCCGGCTGGGCAGCCAGCTCATCATCCGCCTTATTGAGTACTTTAGGCAGCCCATTCG
>DATERQ010000154.1:0-4765 GCA_035271345.1 bacterium
TTACTAGCCCATATTCCTGCAGCTGGTTAAATAATGTAGCCACCGGCAGGGACTTTGCTGTCAGGCGCAGCGTCGGCTCGAGAACGATGGCTTTAGCAGCCACAACTAAAAATCATAAAGCATAGGAAAGCAGCTCTGACCTGCTTTCCTATGCTTTATGCTGGTACAGACAAAATAATCATGAATTACTGTTCCAGCCGGACGAGGATATTTTTCGCCAGCTCCTCATATAATTCCAGGTTCCGATTTCTAACGAAAACACTGATGGATTTTCGCAGTGGGTTCCGTCCCTTAACAACCACAGCGGTCCCTTCCACCAATCCCAACGAAAAAATGCGATGGCGCATGGGACCAACAGCTATCACCTCGACAACCTTACCGTTATCGCCGCTGTCCATAACGTTTAATTCGCACACAACGGAGGGCTTGCGCCGCCTCATGCTCATTTCTCCCTTCTCCAGATCACCATCCCACCTATGAGCCTTTTGGGAACCTTTTTACTACTAGCGTTTCAATTTGAGAACGAATGCGATTGTAGATAAATATTAACCTAATTATTGCACAGATGTCAACAACTAAAGTAAAACGAGCTATCAGTTTGACAAATTAATTTGGTCGTTACTTTCCCCCTAGTTCCCATAAATAGAGGGAAGCTACGGAGCTATAGGGTGTATAGCGCTTTTTGTAGCGGTGGAACTCCGGGCGGGAAATGTCTTCCAAGCGATAGAGCTTCTTGAGGCCCCGCTTTAAGGCTAAATCCCCCCAACTGAGAACATCAGGTCGTGCCAAGGAAAAGATCAACAGCATTTCCGCCGTCCAAACCCCAACCCCTGGCAGCATTGTTAGCTCCTTAATTATCTCTTCATCAGTCATCCAAGAAAAAGACTCCAGCTGGATATCTCCGTTTAAAAGGGCGACGGCGGCACTTTTGATATAGCCCGCTTTGCGCCCGGACATGCCAAATTCTTTGATCGTAGTGGTATCCAGCGCCGCTATTTTAGCGGCTGTAATGTCTCCTACTTTAGTACACATTCGGCCCCAAACGGTAGCGGCCGCTTTTTTCGCTATTTGTTGAGCCACAATGTTCCGGACCAAAGCTGTAAACAAATCGGGGTAAATCTCGCGCTCAATCATGCCAATCTCAGCAATGGCTTGGCCCAACACTCTATCTCTCCCACTTAGATGGTCAATTTCCCTCTGCCCGTATTCAAATATAGTCATTAATTTTTTCCTCTCCCAGTTCCGGTTATTGATTTCCCCTGACAATTTAACTTTTTTCCTTATTTACTTCTTTTTTTATGCGGGTTAATAAATTTTGCTTGCATGGGACAAGATGCACATATTATAATATGTGTTAACACATTTGGCAATTCATAAGCCTATTTGGGCTTCAACCGCCGGTATCCACTTTTGCCCAGCATCCACAGACCAATTTTGCTATCTGTTTAATGATAATGTCACTTGGTAAAGGTAGCCTTATTGCCGCCAGTGGCTTTTCTGGCCCAGGGCCAGAGTCCAAGAAAGTTGGTGGACCCCATGGATCTCTTTTTTGATACTGCTGCCGTGATCCTTATCTCCTTATCCCTCATGCTCATTGCCGGCTTTTTAGTAACACGCTTCACTAAAATGCTGGGACTGCCCAATGTCACCGGCTATATTGTCGCTGGCATCCTCATGGGTCCTTACGTGTCAGGTGTTATCCCTGTCGGTATTGCTGAAAATATGGGCTTTGTTGGCGATATCGCTCTCGCTTTTATTGCCTTCGACGTGGGGAAGTTTTTAGAGCGGGAAGTGCTGGCCAAAACCGGCCGGCAAGTAATTACCATTACCTTATTCGAGTCCTTGGTCACCGGAATTGTGGTAACGCTTTCCATGCACTACCTGCTTAGCGTTAGTTGGAGGATGGCCCTGCTGCTGGGGGCCATCGGTACCGCCACCGCGCCGGCCAGCACCATGATGACCATCAACCAATATCAAGCCAAGGGTAATTTCGTCAATATGCTCCTTCAGGTGGTGGCCTTGGACGACGTGGTCTGTTTAATTACCTTCAGTATTGTTATCGCTTTTGTCGACGCCATGGAAAATGGTACTATAAATTTCGCCACGGTTATTCTGCCTGTGGTTTTAAATATTTTAGCTTTAGTGTTGGGTTTCCTGTTCGGAATCTTGCTGAGCAAAATTCTTACCCCAACTCGAAGCGACGACAATCGTCTTATACTCACAGTGGCATTGCTGCTGGGCATCAGCGGCCTTTGCTCTATTTTTGATATCTCACCGCTCATGGCTTGCATGGTGTTTGGTACCACCTACATCAACATCGCCCCTGACAGAAAATTATATCAGCAAATTAATAGCTTTACCCCGCCGATATTATCTCTCTTTTTCATTATATCAGGTATAAAGTTGGATCTGGGTTCTTTGAGTACCCTTGGAATCATTGGCATCGGCTATTTCTTAATCCGTATCATCGGCAAGTACCTGGGCGCCTATCTGGGCTGTTACCTCATGGGCACAGACGCCTCCATTCGCAATTATCTCGGGTTGGCTTTGGTCCCCCAGGCCGGCGTCGCCATTGGCCTCGCTTTTTTAGGGGAGCGCCTGCTCCCGGCTTCCCTGGGTAATCGTCTCTTAACCATTGTTTTGGCCTCATCGGTGCTTTATGAGCTCATAGGCCCGGCCAGCGCCAAACTGGCCCTGGTCCACTCCGGCGCCATTAAAATCGAAGACTGAGGCCGGGGCCCAGCAATAATATACCCCTTTTCTACTCTTGTTTGGGGTATTATGGAAACAGGGGCTCTAGAATAAAGGGGTGGCTCAGTTGGGACAACAATGCCACCCCTTGTTATAAATAACCCAAGCAGTGTCAAAAAACCTGCCTGGGTTATGCTTTCTTATCCGGTCTCGGCTGCCCGTTCAGTCCAGCCCCTGTCTTCATCCCCGTAGGCAGAGGTGACGTAATCGCTCTGAGACCAAAATTCATCTAAATGGTTTACCAGGATCTCACCACTATGGAGATCCACTTTAAGTAGTATTCTAGTTCCATCACCGAAACCATGGCCGCAGCGCCACATATAACCTCACCCCCTAGTTTGTCTCCAACAAGGAACAAAAACTTGATCAAATTTAATTATACCTCTTGACCCACATTTAGTCAACTGGTATAATTGTTTGTTTGTTATCCTTTTTGACCGCTAGGTTCAAGCGCCCAGCCCAAACAAAATAAAGGGCTGCAACCGCAGCCCCTCCGGGCATACAAGACCGCTTTTGCAGCTAGCGAAACCGAAACCGGCTTCCTATTCAGGAGGAATGCTCATCTGCTCCGGATCAACAGTAAACTCTATCAGTTTAAAGTTCATCACTATCGGCGCTTTAAAAGCTAAGGCCAAGGCCATGGCATCACTGGGTCGGGCATCTAAAACCAACGATTCCCCGTTGCGATTTACATGCACATCAGCATAAAAGACATCGTCTCTTAAGTCAGTAATAGTCACTTGTTCAACCTCCGCCCCAACCTGACGGCAAAACTCCACCATCAGATGATGAGTTAACGGCCGTTCTGTGGTAAGCCCCTGGAGATAGAGAGCAATGACCTGAGCTTCGAAGGGGCCGACGACGATGGGCAGGTACTTTCCTCCCTTGGTTTCCCTTACAAGGACCACATGATTCCCACTGCTGTCCACAGCTACACTCTGTACTTCCACTGGTAATGTCGGCATTCGGCCTCACTTCCTTTCCCGGCTCTATCTAAAGTATATCATTCTTTCCCTCTAAAGCCACTGTAATATTATTGCTAATAGTTTATGTTCAGCTTCTGGCCTTGACACCAAACTGGTTTGGAAGATAGACTGGCGTGAGAGCTATAATCATTTTCATTGGGGTGAAGCCATTGTCACCTATTATCGCAGTAACCGTCATCGGTACACTGGCTGGCATCATCGGTACCAGCGTTGGTGGTTGGCTTTGTATTCTTAGCTGCAACGGCAGTAAGAAAGCCCTGAGTTTCCTGTTGGCTTTTTCGGCTGGAGTTATGTTGGCCGTTGTTTTCGTAGACTTAGTTCCAGAAGCAGTGGGCCTGGGCGGTATCTGTATCTCCCTATCTGGCCTGCTGGCGGGAGTCCTGACCTTGTTACTATTGGACCGACATCTTCCCCATTTTCATGTTTTATCCTTTAGTGACGGCAATGGGCGGCACGGTCGGCTGCTACAAAGCAGCCTGCTCCTGGCCCTTGGAATTGCCATGCACAACTTCCCGGAAGGACTGGCCATTGGTGCCAGCTATTCACTGTCAGCAGCATCGGGATTAAATCTTGCCGTAATAATCGCCCTTCACAATATCCCGGAAGGGATGGCTATAGCCGGGCCCATGAGAGGCGCCGGCTTGGCTAGTGACCGAATTATTCTTTGGACTTGTTTGGCCGGTGCTCCCACCGGTATTGGGGCTTTAGTGGGCGGGTTAATGGGCTCCGTCTCCTCATCAATGCTGTCTTGGGCTTTGGGCGCCGCCGCCGGGGCCATGCTCTATATCTCTTTTGACGAACTATTGCCCGAAGCCCAGCAGCTAAACGAAGGCAGCCACGCCGCTACCTTTGGGGCCGTTGTCGGTACCATCATCGGCTTGCTGTTAATCCTGTTGCTGCCCGATATTTAGCCAACAGAAGGGCAGACAATCCTGTCGTTGCCGCTGACGTCTGGTTAAAGATTGAACAGCCGTTCGGTATTGGCAGTCAGAATAGGGGCCAGTTCCTCCAGCTCACAGTTAAATAAC
>DATERQ010000155.1:0-4584 GCA_035271345.1 bacterium
TAGGGCCAGGCTGGCCACAATATCTTCCATATTGTCAGCCCCGAGCCGGCGCTGTAAAGCTCGTTGGGCCGGGCTTTCCAATTGAAAAACTCCGACGGTATTGCCGGAACGAAGAAGCTTGAAAGTCTTGCTGTCGTTTAAAGGCAGGTGCTCATAAGGAAGCTGCCCTCCGCTTTTAGTCACTAAAGCGATGGATTCTTCCACTGCAGTTAAGGTTCGCAGCGATAACAAATCTAGTTTCACCAGGCCCAAAGCCTCAATGTCATTCTTGTCAAGCTGGGTCACCACTGCCCCGTTAGCCGCGTACTGCAACGGTACCAATGTTGATAGCGGCCGCCGAGCCACCACTAGCCCGCCGAGATGAGTTCCCAAGTGCCGGGGAAAGCCGGCGGCAGCAGCACAAAAGGAGAGGAGTTTTTGGTAGCGGTCCCAAGGAAAGGAGCTGTTTTTTAGTTCCGGCACCCGCTCCCGCGCCGCCATAATGCCATCGGCGCGGATAAAATAGGGCAGGCATTTGGCCAGCCGGTCAAGTTCGCCTGGATCCAACTCCAATGCCTTGCCCAAATCGCGCACTGCCGACCGGGCTTGAAAGGTGCTATAAGTGGCTATCGCTGCCACATTGTCCCGGCCATAGCGTGTTTTTAAATATTCGGCCAGCTCTGACCGCCGGCTGGCATCCACATCCAAATCAATATCCGGCTGTTGGGCCCGCTCTTGACTGAGAAAACGTTCAAATAGAAGTTGCCGCCGAAAAGCATCCACTTGTGTAATCCCCAGGCAGTAGGCCACCACTGAATCGGCGGCTGATCCGCGCCCGGCGCAGCGAATGCGGCGCGCTTTTGCTTCCCGGACCAAGTCCCACAGCACCAGAAAATAATCAGCGAAACCGAGACTTGAAATTACAGCCAGTTCTTGTTCCAGCCGCTGCCGCAACTGGGGCGGTAACCCCCTGTATCGCTTCTGGGCCCCTTGAAAGGTAAGCCGCCGTAGCATCGCCACCGCGGATTCTCCCGCTGGGGTTGGAAAGCGGGGAAAAAGCAAATCCCCGGCCGGTAGCGCCGGCTGCAACGATTCGGCCAAGCGCACACTTTCCCTCATTGCTTGAGGATAAAAAGCCAGCGCACTTTCCATTTCGGCGGCTGATTTTAGATATTGTTCGCTGTTAAGGGGCCGCTCCGGATGAACAGCGGACACAGTGGTGTGGGTTCGCACACAGGTAAAAAGATCGTAAAGGGGGAAGTTCTCCCGGCGGGCATAATGCACATTGGCTGTGGCCAGTAGTTTTATCTTTAAGGCAGCAGCTAAATCGGCTAAAGCCCGATGCAAATAATTGTCACCGGGCAAGAGCCCTGCCCCCAGTTCTAAATAAAAATCGGGACCGAACAGGGCTTGTAGGCGCCGGGCCGCTATCTTTGCCTCTGCCAACCGGCCTGTAAGGATAAGTGCCGGTATCTCTCCCCGCCGACAGCCTGACAGGGCCACCAATCCCCGGCTATGGGCAGCCAGATTGTCTGGGCTGACACAGGGATTGCGCTTTTTTGGCTCCGCCGCCAACTGGGCCCGGGTTAGCAGTTGACAGAGATTGCGGTAGCCACCTTGATCGCGGGCTAATAATACCAAATGATAGCCGCCGCTAGTTGTTATTTCGGACCCTATAATAGGTTTAATTCCGGCTGCTGTTGCCGCTTGGACAAACTGCACCGCTCCGGACAAGGTATTATGGTCAGTAATAGCCAGAGCCGGTTGTTGTAACTCGGCTGCCCGCCCCACTAAAGCTTCGATGGAGCTGGCTCCGGCTAAAAAAGAAAACGGGGTATGCAGATGTAAGTGGACAAAGGGTAGCTTGGACATGGGCAATTTTCCTTTCCGGTTTGGGACCAAGGCAAGGGCATAATTATTTTAGTCATACACTTTATACAGATACCAACGGTCAGTCAACCGCTCTTGATATAATTCATAAAGCCCCCCATCATCAGCCAGCAACCGATAAAAGATTTTCTCCGCCTCATCTTCCCACCAAGCCCCACTGTCGGCCCAATATTCTAAAATGGCACTGACCAAACGCCGTTGCTTACGCCAATAAAAAGCGCTTAACCGTCCGCCTGCCATTTCGACGGTTATGGGACGCTCAACTAAACGCATAATCAGTCCCTGCCTTCTTGATTGGGGCGCCAGAGCGCAGAGGATCAAAAAAAGCCAATATCTGTTCCCGGCGGCTGATTTGGCCGCAGGCTCCTAACTGAATGCAGCCGGGGTATCGTTCCTGAAGACGTCTTATTGCCAGCAGCACTTGGCCTTTATCGCCGGCCGGACGTTTGTTATCGAATAAACTAAGTTGCCGCGTAGCAAAATTAACTAACGGACCTAATCTGAACCTGAACGTGCCTGACGGCAATTTGCTTGAAGGCAGAATGCTCTTTAATGCCAGCAGCAGGTCTGCTCCTGCCAGGCAGGGAGTCTGGAATAAGCGCTTGGCTTTCAATTCAGGTTTGGCAGCCGACATCAAAATCAGCTCCAACCGCTGCCCCCATTGCTGCTGGCGTCTTTGTTCGGCGGCAAAGTAATTTGCCGCTGTCTGCAACTGTTGTTCTAGAACCGGAAGCAGTTGTTCGCTGTCCCAAGAAAACTGATATGTAACGTAAGAAGGTAACAACCTTTTCACTCTGCTTTGGTCATACCCCCGGCTCCAAGCGGCTAAATTAAGGCCAGCGGCGCCAAAAGTGCGATAGAGTTCTTCCTTTTCGATGGCCGCCACTTGGCCGATGTTGGCTAAACCCAACAAATGCAGGCGGCGCAATAAGGCCGGATCGGCTGGCCAGAGGTAATTAAGCGGCAACGGAGCCAAAAACTTAGCCGCTGTTCCTGCAGACACCACCAGCGGACTGCATCGTTTAGGACTTAGTCCGGCGCTTTGGGCCATGGTGGCGGCCTTAGCCGTGAGCTTGTTTTCCGCCAAGGCAGACAAAAAGCGGCTGCCTAGGCGCGGCACCAGTTGGCTTTCCAGTTGGAGTAAAGCTGTTTCCGGCCGGGCTAAACGGCTAAAATCAAGAAATACAGTGCCGGTTTCCCCCGGTTCACCCCGATCAGTAAACAAAGAGCAAGCCATCAGAAAGTCCTGTTCACGACCCGATGGCATGTTTTGCAAGCAACAATGAGCAATCAAAATTATCCCCCCTCCGAACATATGTTCCCCCGGTGGATAATATTATACCCCGCTTCCAAAAACGGGGCAAGGGGGAAGAAGGGCCTTTTTTTGCCATCACTGGGGGAAGAAGGGCCTTTTTTGCCATCACTGGGCCCCTCCTCTTAGCTATCCTAAGGCCCCTCTTGTCATCCTGAAGGGTCCCTCCTTTTTCTGTCATCCTGAACGCCCTTTTTCTTTGTCTTCCTGAACGCCCCCTTTTTCTGTCATCCTGAACGGACGTGAAGGATCTTCCCCACATTGGTGTTCAAGGCCTCTGGGCAAATACAAAGAACGAACCAATGGAAGCACTTTATTTGTTGGTGGATATTTGCGAGCGTTGCTGCCGCTGGTCCACCAATTGGCAGAACTCGGTGTATATCTTTTCTAACAAGTCCAGGGCTGGAAAACCAGTTATGCCCAGGGCTGATAACAGCAACAGATCGAGTTCTTTTCGGTCAGTTTGCCTCACTTCCTGTTCCAGGGGTAATACTACCCGCCGGCAAAGGCGGCGAAAACATTTTATAACAGCGCACTGCTGCTGGGGACTAAATAGAGTCGGCTTTACCATCGGTAAATCAGCCAATTCCGAACCGTAACAGGTAAGAACACCATCGCCCATATTGGAGCGGCCCCACAGCTCCACCTGGAACAGGGTAAGGGTGGAATTTAGCAGTGCCGCCACCAGCTCCGGGGCGGCACAATCGGTTAAGTAGTAAAAGGTATGGTCACATAAAATATGGCGGGGGTTGTAAGGGAAATTGAACCGGCGATGGTAAAACTGGCGGGCCAAGACTTGGGGCGGTGGTAATTGGGGCAGGCTCCACCATAAAAGTCTGGTCTTGGTAGTAGGGCGAAGGTGAAAACCTTGGGTCCGGCCCCAGCGAATATAGGCAGCCACTTTGCAGTTGTTGATATAATCTTCGTCTGGCGGCAGCAGAAGCACCTTCCAGCCAAGCTGCTTTTCATCAACCAAACATCCCTTTACTTCCCGCGGTGATTTGATCAGCGGCCGCAGGAACTCTCTTTCCACGGCAAAATATTTGGTTTCGCCCCTGGTTCCGGCAGCAATGATGGCAGTTTCGCTGTCAGTAGCGAGGCCAAATTGGGGGCGCATTTTTTCCCCCCTGGCAGTGGCGGTCAAGTCCCGCACAAAGAAAAAGGCGTTGGCACCGCTGGTAAAGCCTCGCCTTATCGTTCCCAGCCTACCGGCTCTGGTCCAAGCCCCGGGGGTGACCCCATGGAGGACAAAATAAGCTGCCGGTGCCCGCAGCATGGTGCCCCAGTTGGCCCGTACTGGTCCTCGTTTTTGCGTCAGTGCCCGTAGCTGCCGATAGGGAAGTGTCACTTCTTGCCAGCGACCCCGGTCTTTAAACCCTGGCAGTTGATCGGTTACCGAAGCC
>DATERQ010000156.1:0-2134 GCA_035271345.1 bacterium
AAATAGGCCTTCTCATCTTTCGGGAAGGAGATACCTTGCATCTGGCTGTATTGCCACTTCTACAGACCTTTTTCCCGGTATGTTATTACGTTTTGCGGAAACTCAAGATTGTAGGGGTAATGCCATTTAAACAACAGGAACGAACATGGGCAAACATGGGGACGGTTCCCTGTTTGACAATTAACCCCCCATATTTTATACTATTCTTGGGGGTGAGAATATGGCACGTACCGGGAGAAAAAAGAGCGCCAGCGGGATTTACCACATCATGGTAAGGGGAATAAACAAGCAAAATATATTTTTGCAGGAGGAGGACTATTTAAAATACCTTAATATATTGGGTGACTACAAAAATGAAATTGCCTTTGACTTATATGCCTACTGTCTGATGGGTAACCACCTTCATTTGCTACTTAGTGAAGGGAATGAAGATATAAGCAATATCATGAAAAGAATAGGAGTAAGTTATGTTTTCTGGTTTAATTGGCAACACAATAGAAATGGGCATCTATTCCAAGGAAGATTTAGAAGTGAGCCCGTGGAAAATGACAAATACCTTTTAGCCGTATTACGTTATATTCATCAGAATCCAATAAAGGCGGGTATGGTTAAAAGCATTGGGGATTATGAATGGAGTAGTTACAGGGAATATATGGGGCAAGGCGAGATAGTGAATACAGAATATATCCTGGGGATATTTTCGAAGGACAGGAAAAAAGCAGTGCAAATGTTTCAGGACCTTCATAAGCGGGAAGACGAAAACACCTATATGGGGGTTGCGAAGGAGAAAAAATCCCTTTCGGATGGGGAAATTAGGGAGCTGGTTTTGAAAAATTATAAGGTTAGTTTAATAGATTTAGTAAAGGAAAAGAAGGAGCTTCAAGATGAGATTATTCTGTACCTAAAGAAGAAGGAAGGGGTATCGCTGAGACAGTTATCGAGACTCTCTGGTCTAACAGTACATAGGATTTATAAGGTAGAATAAGATGTGGTGGACAAACGGAGAACCGTCCCCGCGTTTGAGAGAACCGTCCCCGCGTTTGACTTTGGGTAGGGGTACTAGGAAACCGGCATTGCTGTAGGGGAAGGAGGCGGCCAGATACTTTATTTCCCGCAGTTTTCCATCCCAAATGACCCTAGCAGTACCAAAGTCTATCTGGGCTTGTCCTGGTGAATGGTCTAATTCAAGGAATTTCTCTTGGTTATCTATGTGAAGTTCTTTGCGGCGTTGGGAAACATAGGCGCGAACGGTTCTACGGGATCCTTTAAACTGGTATTTTGCTGCCAGTTGTGTATGAATAGCAGCCGCACTACGGCGATCTTTGCGGGGTTTTAGCATGTCCTCCAATAGCCAGATATCAACAACCTCCGCAACTGGGTCCATTATGGGTCTTCTTTTTTGGGGTCTTTCGGATGGGTGATTCCAATTATCTTTATTTGCATACTTGGCGGCGGTACGCCAATTAACCCCCACTCGCCTTGCTATTTCGGCAATACTTAGTTCTTCATCTTCATAAAGATATTTGATATACTCTTGTTGTGGCATTGCTAACACCTCTCATTTTCCCTCCTGTTCTTTACAGAGCTACAGAAGGGATTCTGGGGTGTGATGGCAATGCCCTTTCTTGTTCCTAATTAAGGATTAGGCTATGTACTTTTGACTGCCGTTCTGTGTACTTCTATTATGCCAAATACACTCTTATGATTCCACTGCAAAAAATTGCCTAAACTAGTTTATCAACTTGTTTAAAGCTGTTTTAAAACCTTACTAAAGTATTTTTTACACCACAATCATTGGCCAAACATCGCGAACCGCCTAAATTTTCCACCGATGCCACACTAATCAAGTACATTCAGTGTGTTTTGCTAACGACATAACATCAACTAGCATTATCCGAGGGCTTTTCAAATTATTTACCCCATTAGCACACACCATTGCCAACCCCCCACCTGGTTAAGACGGAGCGAAATTAGCACTCAACAACTCTTTGGTCCTTGGACGGCGTCGATATTCCCCCTTGCACCATCGTTCAAACTGCCGTATGTTGTAGGCAATCATCTTGAACCCGGTTACTACTTGGCTTTTATGTAAGCCCCTGACCGCAAGTTTCCCAGCCCCATAGGCGCGCTTTAG
>DATERQ010000157.1:0-6135 GCA_035271345.1 bacterium
CTAACAGTCCTCGCTCAAAGTTTTAAATTGTCCTACTAGAATTTGTCTGGCTGCTTTTTATTTTTTTTATGGTGGACTTATCAGGGGCCATGCCTTGCTCGGGGTAAAAAAACCGTAAACGGAACTGTTATAATTAAAGGACAATGAATGGTGTTTAATGAGACTGCTGAAAAGGTAAAGGGGGAACACCATATGGTCAAGGTTGGGCTTTTTGATTCTGGTTTTGGCGGGCTGACGGTGGTACGCGAGGTAAAGCGCCAGTGGCCGGGGGCCAATGTTGAATTTTTTGGGGATAATGGGAGGGCCCCTTATGGCCCTATGCCCAAAGAACAAATCGTGGGATATGTGCGGGAAATCCTGGACTTTTTAGGAAGTAAGGATATTGATGTTGCTATTATTGCCTGCAACACGGCTACGGCTGCTGCTTGGGAAGAGGTTAAGGACGAATATCCCTTCCCGGTGCTGGGTGTGATTAAGCCTGGTGTGAGGGGGGCTTTGGCAACCACTGCTAACAAAAAGGTGGGAGTTGTGGCTACTCAGTTTACAATTGACAGCGAAGCCCATAAATCTGGAATTCAGGCTAAGGATCCGGCAATTGAAGTTATTGGTCAAGCTTGCCCCAAGTTTACCCTATTGGTGGAATCTGGGGTTACCTCGGGCCCGGAAGTGGATGAAGCAGTGAGCGGTTATTTTGAAACCTTTAAAAACTCTGGAATAGATACCCTGGTTCTCGGCTGCACTCATTACCCAGTCTTGTTGGATACTATTCGTCGTTATGTGGATCCCGGTGTTACTATTATAGATCCGGCGGTGGAGGCGGTGGCTGAGGCGAAAGAGCTGGTGGAGGAAATGAAAAAGGATGTTGCTGGTGATGCGTCTGTCTACAATTTTTATACCAGCGGCGATCCTGATTTGTTTGCTAGAGTTGGATCCACAATCTTGGGCTGGCAGATCGATAAGGTGGAAAAGGTGGTTCTTTGATCGTCCGTCAGTGGGCCAGAACTATTATAAACAACGGCGACCAGCTATAATGGCTGATCGCCGTTGTTTAAGTTATACCCTTGTCTTGATTACAGTTCGCGGCTGGTTGTGTTTAGGCATCGTAAACGTCAGTTGCCGCCTCTAAGGCTGCACTGGCCGAGGCCTTAAATCCTTGCGCATTGAGAGCTGAGGCTAAAGCTATTAAAGCCAGCAATATGTTTTTCGAATTGGAGTTGGAACCCATTAATCCCACTCGCCAGATTTGGCCTTTCACTGGGCCAAGTCCGCCGCTGATCTCCATGTGGAATCTTTCCAATAAATGTCCCCGTACACCGGCATCATCTACGTTTTCTGGGACCTTAAGAGTTACTAGGCTGGGGAGACGGTACCCTTGTTGAGCAAAGGGCTCAAGGCCCATAGCCTCACAACCGGCAGTAAGGGCATTGGCGTTAAGTTCGTGTCGAGCCCAGCGTTCTTCCAGACCTTCTTCAGCGATAATGCGCAGTGCTTCCCGCAAGGCGTAGGCCATGCTGATGGGAGCGGTGTGGTGGTAAAATCGTTCTTGACCCCAATAGCGTTCAATCATGGTAAGGTCCAGATACCAGCTTGATACCGGAGTTTTACGGTTGTGCAATGCTTCTTGGGCTTTGGCATTCATGCTGATGGGAGCCAAGCCCGGCGGGCAGCTAATACATTTTTGAGTACCGCTGTAGGCAGCGTCAATGCCCCACTCATCCAGCAATACTGGAGCACCGCCCAAGGAAGTAACACAGTCCATGGCCACCAAGGCCCCATGCTCATGAGCAATGCGGACAATGTCATCCACGGGCTGCATGATGCCAGTGGAAGTTTCGGCATGGACAAAAGCCAGCAGTTTGGCAGTGGGCATTTCCTTAAAGGCGGCTTCTATTTGGTCAGCCTCGATGATGCGTCCCCAATCGCCGGTCACCACTTTTACTTCAGCCCCAGTCCGCTGGGCAATGTCCACCATGCGTTCGCCAAAGACACCACAAAAGGCGACAATGGCTTTATCCCCAGGTTCCAATAGGTTGGAGAGGATAGTGTCCATACCGGCGCTTCCGGTTCCAGACATTGGCAAGGTCATGGTATTTTCGGTCTGAAATACGTATCGCAACAAATCACGGGTATCATCCATAATTTCGATAAATTCCGGATCCAGATGCCCCACCAGGGGTGTGCTCATGGCCTTTAGTACCCTTGGATCAACTCCGCTTGGTCCGGCACCGAGAAGGATCCTTTCTGTTGGTGCCAGTTCACCGTACACCTTTTTCGGTTTCAACATGCTGGATTCCCCTTTCATATGGCGAAATATCATTTCGCCTTTGTGAACAATATTCGTCACTGTAGCCGAAAATCCTTCTTTGTTTTAGGCAGAATTATGATTTAGCCAATTCGCAGAATAGGTTTGTAGTAATAATTATGGACAGGGACAAAAATATCGTGACAAGGATGAATATTGCCGATATAATTTAAGGGGAGGGTGAAAGGTATCCCATTATACCAATGGGGAGGAAATTAAAATGAAAAAACGGATACTCTTTGCCTCTTTACGCGAACGTTTATATGAAGCCCTCAAGGAAGACATTATCTTAAACAAATACAAGCCTGGGGCGGAACTTCAAATACATAAATTGGCCGAAGAGTTTGGGGTCAGTTCTACCCCAATCCGCGAAGCCTTAATGCGGTTGGAAGGAGCCGGGTTAGTAGTATCCATTCCCAACCGCGGTGTCCAGGTAGCCCCAATTTGTTTGGCTGATGTAAAAAATATTTACGAAATTCGGTGCTTGCTGGAACCCCATGTGGCTAAAACTGCGGCTCGGCTTTGTAAGCGAGAGGAAGTGGATAAATTTTATCATGAACTGCAAGAAATTATGCAAGGACCGACTGATCTTACAACCTATATTAATGCTGATTTGGAACTGAGTCAGCTTTTAACCCGCTATTTAGACAATGCTTTACTGAAGGAGATCCTGGAACAAATAGATCATCATTCCATTCGGATCCGCTATTTGGCTGAAAGCAAGGCCGGCGGGTTAGAGCGCGAAATAGTGGAGCAGGTCACCAAAGAGCATCTGAAGATATTGGATGGGGTCAGGAACCGAGATGAAGAGCAAGCGGCCGCTGCAACCCGGCAGCATTTGGCCAATGCTAAAGCCAGGGCGTTACAGGCCCTGGCCAAGGTATTGGATTCCTAAGCCCAGCCGTTTAGCGAGGCTGATTATTTCAAGGCCAATTCCAGCCGGCCAACTGGGACCGAGCCTGCTTTTAGGCTATGGTAATCCAGGGCACTGGTGTCCTTGAGGCCACTGCCGGTGAGAATTGCCGCTACTTTAGAGTGTGGCTTTAAGAATCTTTCCCGGGCAAGTTTTCTGATGGCGGCCACTGGGACGGCCCCAGCCGGCTGGACAAATAGCCCTTCATGGCTGGCCAGAAAAGATTGAGCGGTCAATATTTCTTTTTCGCTCACCGTTATTACCTGGGCCCGACCTTCTTTTACTTTCTGGAGAATGCGGTTACCGCTGGGGGGCATGGGATTGGAGATGGCATGGGCGATAGTATTAGGTGAGCCGAAATGTTCAATATGTTCCTTGCCTTCGGCTACGGCTTTGGCAATAGGCGAACAGCCGGCGGCTTGAACCCCGATGACCAGTGGAGCTTTTTTTATTAAACCCATGGCCTCCATTTCTTCACCGGCTTTAATCACAGCCGCCATGTTGCCACCGCTGGAAACTGGCATTACAATATAATCGAGTGGCTGGTAATCTAATTGGTCCATGATCTCATAGGCTACTGTTTTTTGTCCTTCAACCCGAAATGGATTATCGGAGCTAATAAAGTAAATACCATGTTTTTCACCGAAGGCGAGGGCATTAAAATATAATTCTCCATAATCCCCTAGACCGCGATTAAGGTGCGGCCCGTAGATAGCAATGGGCTTTATTTTGCCATCGGGCATGTCTTCTTGAACAAACACGTAGGCATCCAGCCCGGCCCGAGCAGCATAAGCGGCGATGGAGGCGGCCATGTTACCAGACGAAACGGTGCCAATGGCCTTAAGGCCGAAGTATACTGCGGCCTGTACGCCTAAAGATGTGCCACGGTCCTTAAAGGACCAAGTGGGGTTTGTAGTTTCATTTTTAAAATAAATGTTTTTAAGTCCGGTATCAGCTTGTAGACAGAAGGCTGCAAGAAGAGGGGTGGCCCCTTCGCCCAAAGTGAGTTCCGGCCGCAAATCGGACCAGGGAAAGATGTTGGCGTTGCGGCTGATAAAGTTAGGGTCGTCCCTAATTCGGGCCGGTGGTGTTAGGGCCTGATATCGAATTTCCACTGGCTCGTTACAATGGCTGCAACGCAGCGTGGTATTCAATGAATACTTTTGCTCACAGGAAACACATTTTAGATAAGGCAATTTTATTCCCCCTTAACGAATATTGGGTAGCCCTGGTGAAGCAGGGAATCTGAACTTTGGTGGCGAAAGGTTGCTGAAGCAAGGATGCCAAAGGATGCCGGGATGCCATATGAAGAACCAGGTAAGGAAAGCAAAGTCGAGGAAGGATTCTTGTTGCGGATAAAGGAAGATTTGTTATTGCGAGGAGGCACCATATTGAGCACAAAAAAGGGCGGCCAGGTATTGCAGTCGGTGGACCGGGCGTTGGCGATTCTACAACTGCTGGCCGAAGGATCCAGTTCCGGTTTATCGCTGACGGAGATCAGCCGCCGGCTGGAATTAAATCAAAGCACTTGTCACCATTTACTCTCAACCCTCAGAGCCCGCCGGTTTGTAAGCCAAGCCCCGGAAACCCGTTGTTACCACTTGGGAATCAAGGCGGTGGAGGTAGGTCAGGCAGCCTGCCAACAGGTGGACTTAGTGCGGGTGGCCTTACCAAAGATGGAGGAGTTGATGTGGGCGGCAGAAGAGAATGTTAACCTGGTGGTCTTGGATACTGACAACGTAATATATGTGGCCCAGGTGCCGTGTGAACGTATGGTGCGAATGTTCACCCGAATTGGAGAGCGGGCGCCGCTCCATTGCACTGGAGTAGGAAAAGTGCTACTGGCCGGTTTACCTCAGGACAGGCGATCCGATTTAATTGCCCATCTTGATTTACCCCGCTTTACGGCCGCCACCATTTGCCAACGGGATTTACTTGAGCAAGAACTGGAGCAAGTGAAGGCCCAAGGCTATGCCATGGATGAAGGGGAACGCGAGGAGGACGTGACCTGTATTGCGGCCCCGATACGCGATTATAGCCGCGATGTTATAGCGGCAGTTAGTATATCAGCCCCGTCGTCGCGGATGGATAAAACGCGTCAACAGGAAGTTTTACCGGAACTCCTGGCTACGGCTGCACGGATTTCCCGTGATCTGGGCTATCGGGGGTGAGATGATAGCAATTTGGCTGTTTTCTTACAACTTTATTATAACATATTACTTGTCAGGCTAAGCGCAACGAAGCATCTTTTTTCCATTGGAGTTAGGGGTCGAAGATCCCTCGCTCCGCTCGGGATGGCATTAAGAGGGCTCGGGATGACATTAAGAAAGCTCGGAATGACATTAAGAAAGCTCGGAATGGTATTAAGGGAGCCTGGGCTGACACTAAAGGGGCTCGGGCTGACGGCTTCCTCCTATTTGTCAGGCTGAGCGTAGCGAAGCATCTTTTTGCCATTGGAACTAGGGACCGAGGATCCCTCGCTGCGCTCGAGATAACAGGTTGTTAAGAGGCCCGGGATTTGGGAGTCCGGGCGGGCACGGTGGCCCTTTCCTACAAGGGGATCCGGAACGACACGGGGGTCGTTCCCTACGGGTGGTGCGGAACACGGTGGGGACGGGCCTTTTGTGTCAGGGGGCTAGAAGTGTCTGTAACGTTATCGGCAGCTTTGTGGTGGATGGACACAAGAAGGGCCGTCCCCCAGTGTTCTGGCTTTGTGCCGGGTACTACGTCAATAAAAAGTACAACCGAAACACAAACAAGTCCCCTTTATCCCGTTTCCCCCAGCGCTCGTTTTAATTGAGCATAATAATAATCTTCATATTCCTTTGGCGATAAATATCCGCAATGACTATGACTTCTTACGGTGTTATAGAAAGCTTCAATATACTCGAAAGCAAGTTTGTAGGCATGGTCTATATCC
>DATERQ010000158.1:0-8592 GCA_035271345.1 bacterium
GTGCTATTGTTGGTGGAGCAAATACTGAGCAATTAGCATCCTTAACCACATATGGGGAAAAAATAGGCTTGGCTTTTCAAATCTGTGATGATATTCTAAATGCTACTGGGGATCCAGAATTATTGGGTAAACCCGTCAATACCGACACGCAGCATCGCAAGCTGACTTATGTAACAGTGCATGGGTTAAAAGAGGCACATGCTGTTGCCGAGCAGCTAGTGACCGAAGCTGTGCTGGCCCTGGACAGTTTTGACCAATTAGCAGACCCCCTCAGGGCTATAGCCCGTTTTGTGATTGAACGTCATAATTAATTTAATTTGAAGCCAATACCCGTTTTTCCAGGAGGGTCTTTATTATGTCAGGACTATGGAACAACAAAATCTTATTAACGGCTTTTACGGCTTGGGTTGTGGCCCAAAGTCTAAAAGTACCCAGTACACTCATTGCAAAACGGCATTGGGATTTTACGCGACTGGTTAGCCCCGGTGGGATGCCTAGTTCACATTCTGCATTAGTCACAGCGTTGTCCGTTGCTGTGGGCCGAAGTAAAGGTTTTGCATCCGTTGAAGCTGCTGTTGCCATTGTCCTAGCATCTGTGGTAATGTATGATTCTGCTGGTGTGCGGCGGGCGGCAGGGGCTCAGGCTATTGTGCTAAACAAAATCGCTGACGAAGTGTTCAAGGAAGGACGTATACGGGAAGAAAGGCTGCGCGAACTGGTAGGGCATACACCCGTCGAAGTGCTAGCGGGTGCGCTGCTGGGGACAATTATCGGTGTTCTTATGCGCCTTTGAAGTTCGTTGCATCAGCCTTTTGCTCATGATATAATACTTCTAGGTTACTAAATATGTTTTTTAATACTTTTGGCGAACAGGTTTTTAAGGCCAGGTGGTGCAGTATTCTAGTCGACACTTTTCCTTTCGAAAACGGGCCTAAAAATCCGTCGAGGGCACAGCGATGAAGTTTCTGGTGGTGGCTGTATACGCCCAGTATACGGCTGTTGCTGGAAGTTAAGGGAAGAGGGCAACCACAATGGCATGTGGGGCCTGTCCCTGTTCCCGCGGAGACCCAAGTGCGTGGCTATGGGTTACGGCTTGGGATAAAAACCTGCATGCGGTGCAAGCTGGGTGCAGCGTAGCCTGCCTTGAGTGTAGTGGGCGGATATAGGTCCGGCGTACTGTTTGGGGCCCAAAGATAGTAAGCTGTTGCTGTTGAAACCTATTATGCAAAAGAGGCTAGAAGGTTGAAGTGTTGTTGAGGAAAACTCCTAGACTGCCCAACCAAGTTGGGGCGGAATAAGGATTAAAGTGTGAGCTAAGTGGTAATCTAGTCCGGTGTTCGGTAACGGCATCGAGCGATCGTAAAGGGAAACCGCCTCTTCGGTGACGAATGGGTGATTGCTGGGAAAACCTACTAGACCTGAAGCCGCAACATTTACTTATTCCGTTACCACCTGCCATTGCCTTTAAAGTGTAAAAATGAGCCGGGGTGTGGTGGGGTGAAAGTTAAGAATACTGATACTGGTGCCTGGAGTCGAGGATTTAAAGTGGGTGTGCTGACTTTAGGACTGTCTTTGCTATTCGGATTGTGTTCAGGGTATGTGGTACGTACGGTACCATTTTTTTTGGCTTTTTTAGTTTTACTTGCAATCGTAGGTTTGGGCATCCTATTCGATGTTATGGGTGTGGCTGTAACTGTAGCTGATGAACCTCCGCTACACGCTATGGCGGCGAAAAAAATTTCAGGGGCCCATGAGGCAATTCGGTTGCGGCGGCAAGCTGCGGCCGTGAGCAATTTTTGCAACGATATGGTGGGTGATATGGCGGGAACGTTGGCCGGGGCTACTGGAGCTACTATTGTATTTGGCCTGGTTAAATATTATCCTAAAATAAAAGAAGAATGGGTGGCGCTGGTAATAGTGGCACTGGTTTCGGCGCTCACGGTGGGAGGAAAAGCGGTGAGCAAGGAGTTTGCCCTTGCGCGGGCAAATGCCATAACATTGGAGATGGGCCGGGCTCTAATGCTAGTTGAGCGTATCTGGGGCCGGCAACTGTTGCGAACAAAAAATGATAGTGGAGGTGGAGGCCAGTGGTTGAAGCCTTGACGCGGATACATAAGCCATCAGACCTAAATGGCCTATCATCCGCGGAGCTGGAGAATTTGTGCCGTGAGCTAAGAGAAATGATAGTGTCTACTGTGGCGTTAAATGGGGGGCATTTAGCCCCAAATTTAGGCGTGGTTGAGTTGACCGTAGCTTTGCATTCTGTTTATAACGAGCCGGAGGATAAGATTATTTGGGATGTGGGTCACCAGGCTTATGCTCACAAACTGCTGACTGGTCGACAAGCTAGCTTTTCTAGTCTACGCATGGCTGGAGGCCTAAGCGGATACCCCAATCCCCAAGAGAGCCCCTACGATTATTTTGGTGTGGGACATAGCAGCACTTCAATTTCGGCAACTGTGGGTTATGCCATTGCCCGCGATCTTGAACACAAAAGTGGGGTGACATGTGCGATTATTGGCGACGGTTCTTTGACTGCTGGCGTGGCATTTGAAGCCCTTAATCATGCTGGACAGTTGGGAAAACAATTGGTTGTAGTCCTTAATGATAATAAAATGTCTATTAGCCCCAACGTGGGAGCACTATCTATGTATTTGACCCGGCTCAGAACAAGCCCTAACTATTTTCGTCTAAAAGAAGATATTGAGTTTTTACTTAAAAGGATCCCTGCCATTGGAACTAAAGTGGCCAGAACAGCCGAACGAGTTAAAGATGGGGTACGGTATATGTTAATTCCGGGCACATTATTCGAAGAACTCGGTTTCACTTATTTTGGCCCTTTGGATGGGCATAATATTTCAGAGTTGCAAAGTGTTTTTACCCATGTCCGCAAGGTGGAGGGTCCGGTGCTAGTTCATGTATTGACGAAAAAGGGAAAGGGCTATCGGCCGGCAGAAGACAATCCGGGCCAGTTTCACGGTACTGGGCCCTTCGATATTAGTTCGGGCAAGCCCTTGGGAAAAAGTTGTACTACGTTCACAGATGTGTTTTCTCGGACCATGGTGGAACTTGGGGCTGTTCACCCGGATCTTGTTGCTGTCTGCGCGGCTATGGTTTTTGGTACTGGCCTAACGGAGTTTTCCCATTGCTATCCGGAACGTGTTTTCGACGTGGGAATAGCTGAACAACATGCTGTAACCTTGGCTGCCGCCCTTGCTGCTGCTGGCCTGCGGCCGGTGGTAGCTATTTACAGCACATTTTTACAACGGGCCTATGATCAAGTGGTTCACGATGTTTGTTTGCAAAACTTACCGGTGACCTTTTGCATAGATCGAGCAGGATTAGTAGGGCAAGATGGTGCTACGCACCAGGGGTTATTTGATCTGGCTTATTTGCGTCACATTCCTAACATAACCGTTGCGGCACCGCGTGACGCTGAAGAATTGAAACAAATCTTAACGTGCGCTGTCAATTATCCTGGTCCCGTGGCAATTCGCTACCCGCGCTCCCCGGTTGAAAAGGGTGCTGGAACAATGGGTAAGGCGGAGTGGGGCAAGGGGGAATTGTTGAAGAAAGGAACCCATGGCCTTGTGCTGGCGGTGGGCAGCATGGTTCTTCCTTGTTTAAGGGTAGCCCAGGCTTTGGAAAAGCGGGGTTTGAACGTTGGAGTGTGTGATGCCCGTTTTATTAAACCATTACCAAAGGACTTACTATTGGATTTGATGCGGCAACATAATCGGGTTGCAACCGTTGAAGAGCATGCTTTGGCCGGTGGCTTTGGTAGTGCAGTGCTAGAACTCATAAGCGATGCCGGTGTTGACATTGATCTAAAACGCTTTGGAATTAAAGATCAGTTCATTGAACATGCAAATCGCACACAACAGCTAGAAATGTGTGGCCTGGATGATGAAAGCCTTCGTTCTAGTTTTTATGATTTCTTTGTTTCGGGCCGTGCGGTAACAGGAGCAAACGATACCAGTGGTACGTAAAAGGCTTGACCTGGTATTGGTGGAACGTGGTTTGGCATCTAGTCGTCATCTGGCTCAGGCACGGATCCTAGCGGGAGAGGTATTGGTTGACGGACAACGCATCGATAAAGCAGGGACCAGGGTAAAGCCGGATGTTGAATTGACCCTTTCGGGTCAGGATGCACCTTATGTAAGTCGCGGTGGGTTAAAACTAGAAAGAGCCATCCGTGCTTTCAAGTTGGACTTTGGGGGAAAAATTGTGCTGGATGTAGGGGCTTCCACTGGCGGGTTTACTGACTGTGCTCTTCAGCACGGTTCACGGAAGGTGTATGCTGTTGATGTGGGCTATGGGCAGTTGGCATGGAAATTAAGACAAGATCCGAGGGTAGTGGTACTAGAGCGAACAAACATCAGATATCTGGCTGAAGATCAATTGATTCCCAAACCAGAGATAGCCTGCATCGATGTCTCTTTTATCTCACTCCAAAAAATACTACCCACAGTGGTAAGGTTACTGGGGAACAAAAAAGTAGTAGTGGCTTTAATTAAGCCACAATTTGAGGTGGGTAAGGGAAAGGTAGGTAAGGGGGGGATTGTCAAGGATCCGCTTTTACACCAGGAAGTATTGGGCAGAATTGTACCTGCATTCAATCAATATTTGACTTGTGTTGGTTTAGACTATTCACCCATTAAAGGAGCGAAAGGAAACATCGAATATTTGCTTCATGCCCATCTAGAGGATCCTGCTTTACCGAAGCCAAAATTTTGTATTTCCCAATTAGTAGCAGAAGCCCATACAGAATTGGCTTGAGCTAGTACCGATCGCAACATTGGTTCGGAGATTGGCGCACGGGCTTAATGGCAGTTGAACGAACCGAAAAGCCGGGGGGAGAGCAAAGGTGACCCAGGGCGATGTGTTTATTCTGGGATTAATAGTCGGTATAACGGGTCTTTACTTCGCGCACACCCAAGGGCAGCGCTGGCTGCGTAAACGGCGGTTAGCAGGGGCTAAGCGCTCGGAAGAAAGGGCAGCCGAATTGCTCGAGCAACAAGGATTTCGCATCATCTGTCACCAGCCAACTGGGTCTTCCCTAGCTTACGTGGATGGCAAAGCACGCACCACCACGATTAGGGCGGATTTTATCGCCAAAAGAGGTTGGCGCAAATACGTTGTGGAAGTAAAAAGCGGGCGTACAGCACCGCGGCTTAATGCCCGTACACGACGTCAACTGCTGGAGTATCAACTGGCCTTTAGGGCCCATAGTATTTTGCTAGTGGACATGAACACGAAGACTTGGCGGGAAGTCTCATTTCGTTGGCCCAGGACTTGGGGTGTTATATTTGCCACCTTTATTATTGCCACCATATTGAGTGGGACTATTGTTCATATTTTAGGCAGGGGGATGTGATAATGCAGTTTAAAAATATCGTCATAGTCGTTAACAAGGAGAAGATGCAAGCTTACAGATTAGGCCGCCAATTAATTACATATTGTCAGGAACACTCTCTTTACACGGCTTTATTGCCCTCTGATGCCAAATTTTTAGATTACCCGCAGCAGGCCAGGTCCCTCAATAAGTTAAGACGATGGGCAGACATGGTCATTTCATTAGGAGGCGATGGTACTCTCTTGGGGGCAGCTCGTATGTTTACCCCGGCTGGGATTCCCATTTTGGGAATAAATTTGGGCCATTTGGGCTTTTTAACTGCCGCCGAGCCTGAACATTTGGAACAGATGTTCTCAGATTTAGTAGCTGGCCGATGTTCCTTGGAGGAGCGTACTATTGCCCAGGCAACGATTTACCGTCAAGGTGAAACTTTGGCTGAATTTCTAGCTTTAAATGATGTTGTTATCACTAAAAACACTTTTGCCCGGATACAGGTGGCATGTTATATTGAAGATGAGTATTTGGCCACCTATCGTGGCGATGGTGTAATAATCGCTACTGCCACCGGCTCCACGGCTTATTCCCTCTCAGCGGGCGGACCCATCGTCAGCCCTGCCCTAGACTGCCTGGTGATTACTCCTATTTGCCCCCATACATTGAGTACGCGTAGTCTAGTTATATCCGGGCAGGAAACATTTTTAGGCCGAGTTATTGCCCACAAAGGGGAGATTATGGTTTCGGTGGATGGCCAATGGAAATATTCATTAGAACAGGAAGATGAGGTAAGGGTAAAACTAGCTGATGAAACAGCGAAGTTTATCCGCCTTCCAGAACAAAGGTTCTATCAGGCCTTGCGCGCCTGTTTATTTAACAATATCAGCCGCCTGCCAAAAACCGATGACATGGGAAGCGAGATGGAAAGGTGGTTAGGCAATGAAGGTTCGGCGCCAAATGAAGATTATGGAACTGATCGCTAACCGGTCTATCCAAACCCAAGAAGAATTGGCGAACTTGTTAAGCCAAAGTGGATTTGATGTGACCCAGGCTACGGTATCTCGGGATGTCAAGGAATTACGATTAATAAAAGCCCCATTGGGAGAAAACAAATATGGCTATGCTTTGCCCCCAGATTTGCCCAGAGGGGGCATTGATCCCAGATTGAAACGAATTTTTCGGGAATCAGTCATTAATATGGATTACAGTGAGAATTTGATTGTAATAAAAACCCTTCCTGGCTCTGCTCAGGGAGTGGCATACGCAATTGATAACATGGACTGGGAAGAGATTTTAGGCAGCCTGGCTGGTGATGATACAATACTGGTTATCGTTAAGTATAAAAATCGGGTCGCTGAGGTTATGGAGCGGTTTGAAGAATTCCTCAATTAGAAGGTGGTATATGTGCTAGAGGCAATTTCCATTTGTAACTTCGCTTTGATTGATGAGTTGACTATGGAGCTTGAACCTGGACTAAACGTTATTTCGGGCGAGACTGGTGCCGGAAAGTCCATTATTATTGATGCTTTAGGAATGGCACTAGGGGAGCGGGCATCAGCCGACTTTTTGCGCACTGGGGTTTCATCGGCTCGGGTCGAGGCCGTGTTTACTTTGGAACCACATTCTAGTTTAAAAGATTCATTAACAGAAGCGGGGGTTTCCGTAGATAATGATCAAGTAATACTGGCTCGGGAACTAAATGCATCTGGGCGCAATTATTGCCGACTTAATGGCCGACTGGTGACCACAGCCCAATTGAAAGAAGTAGCCCAACAGTTGGTAGATATTCATGGGCAACACCAACATCAATCTTTACTTCGCCCTGCAACCCATATATGTTTTCTTGACGCGTTTGGAGGCCCGGACCAGTTAGCCCTGGCTAGTAGGGTAAATAGGCTGTATCATGAATACAATCAGTTATCGTCAAAAATGAAAAATTACAGACAAATGCAAAGCGAACGAGCCCAAAAAATCGATATGCTTCGGTATCAAATAAAAGAAATAGAAACTGCGAACCTGGTTCCAGGGGAATGGGACGAATTGGAACAAGAGAGGGACCGCTTGAACCAACGAGAAGACTTGTTAGAAGCTGTGGCTGGCGCATATAAGCTTTTATATGGCGGGGCGTTGGAACAAGGTGCAGTTGACCTTGTAGGCCAGGCACAGGTTTTACTTGAGCAAGCTGCTGCCACCGATAAGGCTCTTTCAAAAACACACGAAGAATTAACAGCGAGCTTATTTAGCCTAGAAGAATTAGTGCCGAGATTGAGGCAATACCAAGAGGGTTTTCCTCAGGACCAAAAGCGATTGCACGAAGTACAAGAAAGATTAGAGTTAATTCGAACACTAAAAAGAAAATATGGGAAAAATGTTCCTGCCATTTTGCATCATGTTCAGGTTGCTTCTACTGAGCTAGAAAATTTAGAGCTGGAACAGGCAGACCAGACCAAGCTGGCAGCGAAACTAGACCGGGCGCGAAATTTACTGGTCGAGGCAGCGGAAGAGCTGGCTAATAGTAGGCGACGGACAGCGACCCTGTTTCAACAACAATTACAACGGGAATTGGCCGATTTAGGAATGGATAAGGCCCAGTTACAAGTGGCATTTAAGGAAGAAGAAGATGATTCTGGATTACCTTATGGTGGTCGAAAATTAAAAGTTACAGCTTCGGGTTTTGAACAAGTAGAATTTTTGCTCGCCGCGAATCCTGGCGCAAGACCGCAACCCCTTTCCAAGATTGCTTCCGGAGGGGAGATTGCACGTACAATGTTAGCCATCAAAACAGTCTTGGCCGGTACCGATGATATACCAACTTTAATTTTCGACGAGGTGGATGCAGGTGTCGGCGGCCGCGCCGCTCAAAAGGTGGGATATAAATTAGACCGGGTGAGCAAATTTCATCAGGTAATCTGTATTACCCATCTTCCTCAGATTGCCGCAAGGGGAAACACCCACTTTTATATTTATAAAGAAACCAGAGGCGGGAGGACCTATACAAAAGTAAATAAGCTATCTTCTACAGCCCGGATTCAGGAGTTGGCGCGGATGCTAGCAGGATCCAATGTAAATGCAGTGGTTTTGCAACACGCCAAACAGCTTTTGGCAGGTCAGAGTGAAAGATAAATGGCAATCGAAATAAAGATGATACTGTCAGCATAAAGGAACCGGGGACAGGGAAACCTGTTCTCAGGTTCTTTTTTGCGGAAAGGAGGTACAAGTTAGCGCCAAGCTGGGATAAGGAG
>DATERQ010000159.1:0-5936 GCA_035271345.1 bacterium
TTTCTATATTTAAATCTCACACCCCTCATCCCACCCAACTTGACCCCTAGGTTAACTTAACCAATTAGTCAATTATATTGTAGGTCAACTGCATATTTTTTTAAAGGGCTTTCTGAAATAAATTATAAAATTAGCAATCCCCTTTCACCATAAGCCGATGTTTCATCGACCCCTTCATTCCTGATACACTGATCAAGGGCCATGATCAAAGCCACCGCCTCGTCAATCTTTTCACTGCTTTTCGCTTTATCCGGCTTAATGTTCCCAGCCAGGCCGGTGCTAATGTTGATATTATCCATCATCCACAAAAGCACCGGGTAGCCCTTTACCGCGGCTACCTTCCAAAACTTTAGGTGAGTTGGTTTGGTTTTCTTCCCCATGGTATCATGGCTTTCACCTTCAATTAAAAAAAGAGCCCGGAGGCTCCTTTTCGTAAATGTTTTTCAGCAGTTCCACTTCCGGGGTTTTCTGCCGCTGGAAGTGCCTTCAAATAGAACCAAGTCGGCTCTTGTGCTCTGGTAGTTTCTTGCCAAGCCCTGATTCATGCGGTTGTAGAGTTGAATTCCTTCCACGAACAACACAATAGGACCATCCCCAGTGTCCTCCTACACAAAGTGGAGATTGAATTTGTATGGAGCCTTCTTTCTACAAAAGGATTCCTGCTATTTTCATACTCCAGTATAAACGACCAGACCAAATTATAGTTACCCTTTTCAACCAATTCAAATAAAATACCCATGGCCATGGACTCAAATCTTATTCTCATTTGTTCTCATTTGCGTCTAATCATCAAATATCCTATTGTATATCTTCATACCAAAATAAATTTTCATATATATTTACCAATCCCTAAATCTATTACCTTTACTATACCATATTTTGTAACGCCTTGGATGGTTTTGAGGATGCCCCATTAACTCCCCTACACCCCAAAAATCATGCCGGCATCAAAAACCTTACCCTGGCAGGCTAATCTGGCTGCTCGCTCCAATAGCCGGGCTCGGTCCATTAGAAATTCCACATAATCTGTTTGCACTTGGGAGCGCCGCTCGCTGTCTGATAGCCCTTGATATCCCACGGCCAATTCTTCATAAGGAATCAGGTGTGTACTCAGGCGCCTTTTTAGTTCCTCTTCGCCCAAGGCACTGTTGTCTGCCCGTTCTTTTAGATAGGCTATGGGGTCTTTATTGGACAAGGTCCGATTTGTGCGCCAAGTAATCAGGGCGCAGTTTAGTGCCCGGTAGATTTTTTCGTCGGGGATTTCGGCATCCTCTAAAATTGAGACCGGAAACAAATGGTGATATTCGCGCGGATGTTCTTTCGAGGTGATGCTGGCTGCCGAAGCCCTGGTGCCATCTGCCAAATCCTCCGCTCCGCATTTTATTTGCAGCGCCAGCAGCCCCCGGCCCAGTATCGTCTTTCGTTTCGGCCATTCTGCCAACATAATTATTTCCTTGGTCGGTAGCGGATACGATTCTTCATTTAAGATCGGGATAATTTTTTCATCAGTCTGATGGGTTAGCACCTTTTTCAAAGCGCGAAAATCTTGCAGGGCATTGGTTGTAGAAGATTGCTCATAGCGCGTAGTCAAGCAGGCGCGCCAGAAGAACTTGCGCAGCAGATGCTTGGCATTACCTAAATTATCAGGCTGTAGCGGCAGATGCTCCCGCAGGGCCGCTATGATAGGGATGGCGGTATAGCTCGGCAGGCGCTGGGCATCGAAAATGCACTCTTCCTCCAGAAAACTTACCATCCCTTTGATACCAGCAACCACCTTATCCCACTCGCCCAGCATCTTGGTATAATCAAGGCCCCTATATCCGGCCTGGCTAGGTATCCGGTTTTGCCGCAAAGCCACAACATCCAGCACCAGTTGCGGAAGATCCGCATATTGGGCCGCCCGGGGAATTTCCTCCGCCAGGGACTCAACGTGATCATGGAGCGATTTGCCTGTTTCCTCTTCCACCAACGCCACCACAATATCATAGGTGCTAAGGCGTACTGAACTGGTATTCATTTTTATAAAAACATCAAGCGCCACCTCTTTCGGCGTGGAGGGCGGCAGCGATAAATAAGGGAGGTTAAACTCCCTCGCTTTTATCCGCAGTTCATTTATAGTCTTCTTCAAGCGTTTGTAAGCCTCGAACATGTCCTCGCCTTCATCCGAAATAGCCTCTTCCACCCACCGGTCGATTTTGTCCTCCATATCTCCAGGCCGCAGCAGACGAATAGGAATAAAGCCCCGGCTCCAGCACTGTTTCGGATCATCCACCCAGCGGGGATACCGCTTACCACTTTTTACCCAGCGCGCCTGCCCGTAAACGTAGGGCAGCTTTTGGCTGGAATCAGTGGGATCATCTTCAAAACCCACCAAATACGTCCTATCAGGATATGCATCGTGAAGGCTACGCCAAAGAGCGGTGAGCCTTTGTTGTCCGTCCAACAGTTGCTCCGTCACTTTGCCCCCTGATTCTGGTGCATCCACCATGGTGCGGCTGATAAATTTTTCTTCATCCCCCACCTGCAAAATCAAAGTTGCACCCGAAGGAAGGCCGCGCAGCACCGTAGTCAAAAGGCCTGACACTTCACTATGTCCCCAAACCACAAATCGCTGGAAACGAGGCAGTGTAATCTGCCGTGACCTAATACGATTGAACCATTCCGGCAAAAAACGATCATGCGCATGCATTAATCAATCTCCCTCCTGCCAATTAACTAAATATCACATTATCCACATCGCATAAACAGCCCAAATAGCGCTGGAGCACCATAACTAAATCATAACATATTAAGCCCAAGGCCGGGCCTACCAAAAAGAAAGAGGGGCCTATTTATTAGCCCGGCTAGAGTAGTTATGGGACCGCCCCGCGTGTTCTGTGTTCACGCGTGTTCATCCCAAAAGAAGGAGTTTGGGCGCCGGCGAAGAACTTAAAAGCATAGATCGTATTTTCATTAGGTATTTTTATCCTGGCCGCATCAGTTAAAAACTTTATACGGATCTCCCAGGGGTGCCCTTTTAAAAGGGCTGAGATAAGGGCCAAGGCCCTCAACCCTTGAACCTGATCTGGGTAATGCCAGCGTAGGGAAGTGGAGAAAGGGCACCGAAGGCGCCGCCTCTTTCTTACGAAGGGCGGCATTTTTGTATTTGAAAGGAGTAGCTTATGATGATTTTTTGGATTGTAGCCCCGATCGTAATGTTTACCGCTTTAGCGGTGGTGTACGTTTACCGCCGGCGTCACCGCCTGAAAACAGTGGATTCATTTCTTACTGCCAGAGGCAGCCTGACCACTTGGGCGGCTTTAGGGACTATCTTAGCATCAGAAATGGGATCCTGGATCCTATTTAGCCTGCCGGAAGCTGGCACCTGGGGCGGCATTTTGGCCTTCGGCGGCTATACTATTGCCCAGGCTTGCGGCATCTTTTTATTCATCTTCATCGGGCCGCGGCTGAGGGAGTTGTCGCCCCGCGGCTCCACTTTGCCAGAACTTGTATACCATCGGTTTGGGCCTGAGATGCATTTGCTAACCCTTATTACAACTGTATTTTATCTATCTGTGTTTGTGGCAGCAGAACTTACCGGCGTAGCCCTGGTGGTAAATCTCGTATCCGGGTTGCCGCTGTGGGTGGCAGCACTTTTAATCGGCGGCGGCACTTTAATTTACACCGCTTATGGTGGTGTGCACGGTACCATATTCACCGATAATATAGAGGCTGCTATTTTCATCCCCCTGATGCTGATTATCTTTTTAGCCACCACCGCTTCCCTGGGCGGGTCTAAAAATATTATCGCCCGTGCCTTAATGGTGAACCCGGCTGTTTTAAGCCTGACCCACGGCGAGGGGTGGGAATTTTTCCTCACCCTGCTTATTGCCGTAATCGCATCCAACTTTTTTAACCAGGCCTACTGGACCCGCTCCTACGCCTGCCGCGACAACCGCACAGTAAGATATTCCTTTGCCGGGGCTGGTATAATTATGATTCCGCTAATGCTAATGTCTGGATTTTTTGGCATTATGGCCCTAACTATTGATAAAGATGTGGTTCCTTCCATGGCACTGTTTGAACTTGTTGCCCAGGCAGCGCCGCCATGGGTCATGGCTACCGTATTAGTGCTGCTTATGGCTTTGGTTATGAGCACCCTTGACACCCTAATTAACGCTATCACCAGCGTCATCACAGTGGAAATAGCCCGCCGCCGACAGGGATTATCCTCAGCCAAACTTATAGGCAGCGCCCGGTTAATAACAGCCATTCTATGCCTTATGGCCATTTTTGTCTCATCCCGGGGTTACAGCGTGCTGTATTTATTTTTTGTGGCCGATCTCGTTTGTGCTGCTGCCTTCGCCCCCACCTTGGCTGGCCTTTATGTCCAGCGCTTGTCAGGGCGGGCAGCAGCCTCTGCCATCCTACTGGGGCTTATGGCTGGCACTATCTTGTTCCCCGACCCGGGATTTACCAGGGGGAGCTTACTTTATTCTTTCACCGTAGCTTTGATCGTACCTGCTGTCTTGATCTTGGCTTTCAACCAGTTTGGTGAGCCGTTTGATTATAAACGCCTGGCACACAAGGGGACGGTCCGAGACCACTGAAAATGTACCCAAAAAACGCCGATGACAAGGTTTCAAGAGCGCAGGTCAGCCCAAATTAATTAAAACACCTTACAACACAAAAAGGCCGTAAAAAGCAGGAGAGTTTCTCTCCCACCAATGCAGCAATTCGTTTTAAATTGACCGCTATAGCAGCCAATTTCGCCTGCGCAGCCACCGCATTTAGCCCGTAGCCAATAGTACGAGCCAAGCCAAGAAACCGTTTCAGTTCAGTATTCTTCCATTTTATCGAAGCCCGCTTCTTATAGTTCTCCTTAAATTCCGGAGTTTTCTGGGCCTGGCTTAATTCCCATAGTTTATGCGTATTGATGGCAACTCGTTTACGGGTGAATTACTTGAATCAAGTACTCTTTCATTATCTGTTTGGCTTGTTTGTGGTCTTTGATTTGTTTGTAGTTCGGGATATTGGTATCTACTTCTGCCGGCACGGTACCTAAGTCTTTCTTTAAACCTTGAAAATTCTTTTGGCCAGATCTTTCATGGTGCGCTCTGGTACTTTTTTATTGGTATTGGCTTCTGTATGGGTGGCGTCGATGCAAATACCATCCCCCTTAACCAGGCCGTTATCTACACATTGACGTATTATCACGGTGATGATGTCATCAAGGTCAAATTCTTCCAAACGCTGGGGGCGAAATTTAGCCAATAGGCTCGGGTGCGGCAGTGGGTCTTCTAAATTAAGCCCTAAAAACCAGGTCCGGGCAATGTTTAAAGAGGCTCGTTCTATAACCTGGACGTCGGATAGGTTGTAGATATGCTTGAGGAATAGAATTCGCATTAGTAGCTCGGGTTCTTTGGCGGGACGGCCGAAGTCCTGGCAGTAACTGTCCGCCAGCAAATCATTGATAAAGGAAAAGTCGATGGCCTGCTCCAGCCTTTTTAACAGATGGTCTTCGGGAATTCGATCGTAAACCATAGCGCTAGGGAGGGTAAATTGTTTTGGTTCAACGCGGAGCATCTTCAAGCCCCATTTCAGGTGTTTGTTGGTTATATTATATCATGTTTTTGGTATAGATTACCGTTATGGGCTTTGGAACTAGACTTTTCATAGGGGCCGGCCCCTGTGCCGGCCCGTTCCCCCAAATCGAACACCAGATTTAGCACAGAAAAAAACAAGCATAACCGTCCTGTGTTCTATAGTAGGACCGCCCTTGTGTTCTATTGCTTCACCCAACCACTCGTAGGGGTCGGCCCCTGTGCCGGCCCGTTCCCCCAAATTGATTTCATCTCGATCAGCTACCAGTCGTTATTCATAACCAGCTATCCTTTCTTTTTACCCATATAAAAACTCATCTCCTAGCGGAAGTTCTTCCTTCCGCTAGGAGATGA
>DATERQ010000160.1:0-6118 GCA_035271345.1 bacterium
GTGGTGTGTTTTTACCCCAGTCCAAAGCCACCGGTCCGGGGTTTGGAAAAAGCGGAAGGGGGAACAGGGGTGGTGGAATTGGAGCCGGCGCCGAAAGTGTTTGTGGCGGAAAAAGGTAGGATCGAAGAAATGGCCATGGAAGAATACTTAATTGGTGTTGTTGCCGGCGAGATGCCGGCCCAGTTTGAAGAAGAAGCGTTAAAAGCCCAAGCAGTGGCAGCGCGTACTTATACCCTCAAGCGGCTCAGGGCAGGCGGCGGTAGCGGTTGCCCCCTGCACCCTGAAGCTGATATTTGTACCGACCCCAATTGTTGCCAGGCGTTCTTAGATCAAGATAAGCTGCGGCGGCGGTGGGGGCTTTTTTCTTACTTCAATTATCGGGCAAAAATTGCAGCCGCTGTGGCCGCCACTTCCGGGTTGATACTTACTTACGATCAGGGGCTGATCGATCCTTTATATCACGCTAGCTGTGGCGGTTTAGGTACTGAGGATGCCGAAGCGGTGTGGGGAAATGCAGTACCCTATCTGAAACCGGTCCACTGTCACTGTGGTGCACAGAGCCCCCATGTGGGGGTGGAGACAGTTTTCACCATGGCAGAATTGGAACAAGGGTTGGGTGGGGAAGTGGTACTGCCGGCCAGTGGGGGAGCCTTTTTGGAAGTGCTGGAGCGTACTGCCAGCGGCAGGGTGTATAAACTGCAGGTGGGGCAGCTCACCTTGGCCGGCACCGAACTCCGCCGGCGCTTGGGTTTAAACTCCACCGACTTCTCCTGGCGCGTGGCCGATGCCGGAAACATCGTTTTTATCACCCAGGGCAAAGGCCACGGGGTGGGGATGTGCCAATACGGGGCCAATGCTTTGGCTAAAAAGGGTTATGATTTTAAGGCTATACTTCAACACTACTATACCGGGGTGGAAATAGGGCCCCCTGCCGCTATAGATCCGGGGCAGAATTAGAAGCTGTAATTCGGCCCAGCATAAATAATATCATAATTTCCCCCAAAAAAAGAAGGATTTTCCCGGTTGATCGCGAAGATAAAGCTAGTGCAGGATAAGCTGCATAATATACTCAGCCAGGAAGCAATTATTGATGCAGAAAGGACACCATTATGAACAGTGAAAATACAGATTTGGAAACACGACTAAAGAAGAATGTAGCCGAATTGTCAGGAGCGCAACGGACCTTGGCCCAGTTTTTGTTGTTAAATTACGAACAAGCGGCTTTTCTAACTGCAAGCCGAGTTGGTGCCTTAGCGGGGGTTAGCGAATCCACGGTGGTGCGCTTTGCCTACGCCCTGGGTTATCAAGGATGGCCGGAACTGCAAGCCGAATTGCAGGAAAAAGTGAAGGACCGGCTGAGCACGGCCACTCGATTAAGATTATCAGCCGCTTCAGACGCAGACGGTAAAGAGTCTGTGGCTCGGGAGATCATGGAGACGGATTTGGAAAATCTACGCCGCACGATGCAAGATTTAAACAAGGGGACTTTTAATGCGGCGGTGGAGGCTATTATAGAAGCCGAAAGCATATACGTAGTGGGCGGCCGCAGTGCCCGTTCACTGGCCCACTTTTTAGCCTTCTATTTGCAAATGATTGGGAAATGCGTTCATGTAAATCCTCAAGGTTTAGGAAGCATTTATGAAGAACTATTTCCGCTGCGACCCCAGGATTTGGTCATCGGCATTAGTTTTCCCCGCTATACGCGGGAGATAGTGGAAGGCTTTGCTTATGCTCGAGCTAAAGGAGCCAAGACCTTGGCCTTGACCGACAATGTTATTTCCCCCTTGGGCCAGATGGCGGATATCAGTCTTACCGCCAGAAGTAATCTTGGCTCATACATTGAATCTTTTGTGGCCCCTTTGTCAGTTATCAATGCCTTACTGACGGCGGTGGGGCGCCGAGATAAGGACAAGACATTGGCCTGCCTGGATGAGCTGGAAGAATTGGCCCAAGAACATAGAATATTTTATTTGCCGGGAGGTGATATCAACAACGTTATCTGACAGATGTTTAGCATGCTTAGGGGGTGTTGGTTTCAAATCTGTGGGCCCGGTTTCAGACCATAAATAAATAGAGACCACATGAGCTGTGGTCTCTGCGTCCGGTCACGATCCCGTCCGGCTTCAGCTTGTTGCCGCAAGCTGTGGCCTAGGATAGCCATTACCCTTTATAGGATCGCGTACCAGTCCAAGTCTAGCATAGGTATGCGTTTCTGTCAAAGGTAAGCTTTTTTGGAGGTGTAGTTATAATGGCTACAATTGAAGTCGATAAAAGGGCCATTGCCCTGGAGCGAGCAAAGGAGCTGAAGGAACGCATTGTTCCTTACCTTGAGGCGAGAGAGAAAGTGGAAAGCGGCTTGGATCTTAGCGCCCAATTTGAACAACGGAAAGAAGATTTGAAAAGGTTTTTCCAGGCCACTGAAGAGGAGTGGAATGATTGGCATTGGCAGATGGCCAATAGAATTTCTGATGTGGAAACTTTGGAACAGATAATCAATCTCAGTCCAGACGAAAAGAAAAATGTAGCCGAAGTGGGAAGCCAATATCGCTGGGCCATCTCACCATATTTTGCTTCCCTGATGTCAGAAGATGATCCTAACTGCCCGATCCGGATGCGGGCGGTACCTACTATTCAAGAACTGCTGGATGTGGCGGGGTTGGCCGATCCCATGGCGGAGGAATATACATCGCCGGCAGCGCTTATTACCAGACGTTATCCGGATCGCCTAATCATTAACATTACCAACCAGTGTGGCATGTTTTGCCGGCACTGCCAACGACGGCGCAACATCGGCGAATTGGATCGTCCGGCCAGTGATGCAGATATCCAAGCAGCCATCGATTATGTGCGCGAGAACCCGGAAATCCGTGACGTCTTGGTAACAGGTGGTGATCCGCTCACATTGGAAGATGATAAACTGGATTGGCTTCTAGGCGAGTTGGGCAGCATTCCCCATCTGGAATTAAAACGCCTGGGTAGCGCCACGCCAGTGACAATGCCGCAGCGGATTACTCCGGAATTGTGTGCTATCTTTGCTAAACATATGCCCCTCTATCTCAATACCCACGCCAACCATCCGAAGGAAATTACGGCTACCACGCAAGAAGTCTGTTTCCGCATGGCCCGAGCCGGAGTAGCATTAGGCAACCAAGCAGTATTGCTAAAAGGCATAAACAATGATCCTTTTATTATGAAGAAGCTCTGTCACGATTTACTCCGGGTTTTAATCCGACCCTATTATATCTTCCATGCCAAGACAGTGGTCGGCACCACTCATTTCATCACCACGGTGCAAGACGGGTTGGAGATTATGGAGAATCTGCGCGGTTATACCTCGGGGTTGGCCATTCCATGGTACATTATAAATGCACCGGAAGGCCATGGCAAAACGCCGATTATCCCTCAATATTTGGTATCCATGGGTAAGGATTATGTAATGATTCGGAATTGGGAAGGCAGAATGTATAAATACCCCAATGGCTTTCCCGAGCCGTAAAGGGGATTGAGCTCTCGGGGCCTTAGACCGATGATACCGGTGCTATGAATAAACGGTAGCACTGGTATCATGGGCGAAGGTTTCAGAATAAACAGGGGGTGCAGAATGATGAGAAAAGGTTGTCGCTGGCTGTTCATTGGTATCGTGGTGTTGGCACTGTTAACGGCAATGGTAGGGTGCGCACCGGCGGGGGAAGAAAACGGAGAGGAAAATGGGGAGGAACCGGCAGAAACAGTATATCTGACTTTTGCTTCCGGTAGTGTAGGCGGGGTGTATTATTCCTTAGGTGGGGCTATTGCCGATACCATAAGTAAGGTACCCGGTTTCCAATGTGTATCTGAATCCACAGCGGCTTCTATCGAAAACGGTCGGTTGGTGGGTTCCGGGGAATCGCAGTTTGGTTTCATGATGAGCGATGCCGCCTACAAGGCATCGGTGGGAATTGATCCCTTTGATGAAAAATTGGCTTTAAATGCGCTTTTTAACGTTTACCCGGCTCCGGAACACGTTCTTACCTTAAAAGGATCAGGGATTAAAACCATTGAAGATATGAAAGGTAAACGGGTATCGGTGGATGCGGCTGGGAGTGGTTGTGAAGCCATGGCTAAGGAGATTCTAAACGCCATGGATATCACTTACGATGATTTTAAGGTGGCTTTCCTGTCACAACCGGAAGCGGCCACTGCCATTAAAGATGGCAACATCGATGCTCTGTTCTGGAACTTTGCTTATCCGGCGGCGGTGGTGATGGATGTGGCTTCGGTTCGAGACATTGAGATGATTCCAGTGCCGGAAGAAATAATGGATCAACTGGCGGAAGAATTCCCCTACTATCGTAAGGGCAAGATTCCTGGCGGGACCTATGAAGGAGTGGAAGAAGATACACCTGCGCTGGAAGTGGGGAACGTGGTCGTAGCACACGAAGATCTGGATGAGGAAACAGCATATATTATCACCAAAACCTTATTTGAAAACATTCCGTCCTTGGGCGAGGTGCACCCGGCTGCTTTACAGATGGATCCGGAAACAGCCTGGGATACCCCAATCAAGCTCCATCCCGGGGCAGAAAGATACTTCAAAGAAATCGGTACGTTGAAATAGGATCAAAGCTGATTCAAAGGCGGGGATGGTAAATGCGGCTTCGGGTCGCTGTACTAAGTGCCTTAGTGTTGGGGGCAATGCTGTTTATTCCGCTGACGGTGCTACAGGTATGCACCCCGGCCGGAAAAATACTGTGGCAGCGACCCTTGCCGCTAACCGGACAATTTGAATTGCATTATACGCATTCTTGGGATAAAACCCCGGTGGAGGAAGTATTTGCTGCTGATGAAGATGGCAGGCTAATGCTAATAAAAGAACGCTATTCATGGATGGGGGCCGGCTTGGATCCCCACCCGTCGGCACTGCTGGACTTCAGCCAGGAGATGGTGGTGGCCCAGGCTGCCAAAAGGATAGGAGTACTTCATTTAGCCGTGGGCACAGTCACTGACCAACGGCTCCTGTTTGGCCACCAAGAAGTGGCTCTTACTCAACTGGCTCAACCTGGAACTAAACTAACCTTGCAGCTCAATAAAACCAGCGTTGCCGCTGTTCTGTCAGGATTAATCCCATGAACAAGGAAGTGGTATTATGTCTAAAAATAAGGAGGGGAAGGATGGCGTTGCCACCATAATAGATCAGCATGTAACCCCCGAGTTGGATCTGGAGTTGGGCCCTAAAATCCGTGAATATAAAGGGTTTTTGGCTGTTATAGTCAGCCTTATTGCCATTGGAGCCTCGCTATTTCATTTATATACGGCTTATTTCGGTGCTTTCTTTGCTTTGATCCAGCGAGATATTCACTGGCTGTTCATGGGCGTGCTGATTTTTTTGCTGTATCCGGCAACAAGGAAATCCCCCCGTGATAAATTGCCCTGGTATGATGTTATTTGTATCGCGGCAGTTTTGTATGCTGGGCTTTATATTTTAATCGATATGCATAATATTGTCCTTCGAGCTGGGGATCCAACCAGCACCGATATTGTGTTGGGCATTATTACAGTACTACTGGTACTGGAGGCCAGCCGGCGTACCATCGGTTGGGCCTTGCCGATTGTGGCTATCAGTGCGTTGCTCTATGCTTACTTTGGACCCTATATGCCCGGTTTGCTGGCCCATAAAGGTTACAGCTTACGACGAATTTTCCCCTATCAATTTTTGACCACCGAGGGTATTTATGGCACTCCGCTCGGGGTTTCGGCTACTTTCGTTTACTTATTTATTTTATTTGGCTCTTTTTTAGATAAAACCGGAGCCGGCAAATTTTTTATTGACCTGGCCTTTGCCTTAACAGGCTCGTCGCAAGGTGGACCGGCCAAGTCGGCTATTGTTTCCAGCGGTTTACTGGGTACTGTTTCCGGCAGTTCAGTGGCCAATGTGGTTACCACTGGTACATTTACCATTCCATTGATGAAGCGAGTTGGTTATGAACCGCACTTTGCCGGAGCGGTAGAGGCAGCAGCGTCCACTGGAGGACAGATAACGCCGCCGGTAATGGGGGCTGCTGCCTTTATTATGGCTGAGGTTTTGGGGGTTCCCTATATTGAAGTGGCGGCCGCGGCAGCTATCCCGGCTATTTTGTAC
>DATERQ010000161.1:0-2962 GCA_035271345.1 bacterium
GGCTTTGGCTTTACCGCCGGTGCGGTGGCATCCACTGTGGGCCATGATAGCCACAATCTTCTCGTGGTAGGGACAGACGAAGCCGACATGGCTGTGGCCGGAAATTTTTTGGCTCAATCCGGAGGTGGCCTGGTGGCGGTAAAAGATGGAACCGTGTTGGCTTCGGTATCCCTCCCCATTGCCGGCTTAATGTCGCTGGAACCGGTGGAAAAGGTGGACGAGCAGGTGCGGGCGTTGGATGCTGCTTTCAAGGAACTGGGTTGCCATTTGATTTCGCCGTTTATGACCATGGCTTTGTTGCCGTTGCCAGTGTTGCCTGAGATCAGAATTACCAACCGTGGTTTAGTGGACACGATAAATTTTAAATTTTTAGAACCGGTTAGGTAACCGACGGTGCTTCACCTCTCAGACCAGCTCGGAATACTGTATCGCAAGAGAGCAAAAAAACTGGGAGGTGGGAATTATGGGCAATGTACAGGAGATGTTTGCCGATGAAAGGCTATTACAAGGGGCCCCGTTTTTGCCCACAAAGCTGGTGGAGGAAAAGAGCGTGGCTAAAGCTGCAGCCACGGACACGGGGCCATCGGCAACTGTCGCTAAGGTGCAACCAACCGCCACCGAGTCCGGCGGGGTTAGCGGAGCTAAAGCAGCGTTAAAGGAAGTGCTAACCAGTGATTGGACCCAGGAGCTGTTGGAGTCAGCCACGAACATAGCAGAAACAGCCCAGGCAGGGATCAAGATTGTGGAACAAGTGTTAGCCTTGACCCGGGAGCGGATGAAGAAAAATCCGGGCGCGGCGGGGTACAGTTCGGCAAGGTCGGAGTTAGTGCCGCTATGGGAACTGATGGAGCAGCCGGAGTTCCAACAGCTAGTTGCCCTCCTGCTGGCGAAGACACTGCAATGAAATCCCTGGCCCCGG
This sequence comes from bacterium, assembly GCA_035271345.1. Classification (GTDB taxonomy): domain Bacteria; phylum Bacillota; class DTU030; order DUMP01; family DUMP01; genus DUNI01. The sequence continues at coordinate 920 of DATERQ010000161.1, forward strand.
TTTAAACCGGGGCCAGGGCAGGGTCTAAAAGGAGACCCACTTTTTTTCTGTAAAAGTCAGGTGGTAAGGACTAGCGGAGATTTACGACCGGACTTGGACCCGGTTCAACGATTTTCTTGCCACGATCACCAGTGAATGATATAATATCACTGGTTTCAAATTGCGGCCCTATAGTCTAGCGGTCAGGACGCCGCCCTCTCACGGCGGAAGCTGGGGTTCGATTCCCCATAGGGCTACCATAAAGCTAGTAGTTAGGCGGGCTCTTTAGCAGTTAGAGCCCGCCATTTCTTTGCCTAAAGATTCTCCTTGGATACCGCCCACTGAATTGGCAGCGGGCTTAATTTGGCTGTTAGCCAAGGCCAATTGCCACCAGGCACATAACACATAAAAGGACAGTGATAGGTAACTTTGCTGGCTCGCCGAAAGCAAGCTCTTCACTTGAAAAGGACTGATCCTCTCTTGGGCAGATGGTGCACTGGCAGCGTTCGTGGTCTGGTTTTAAGTGCAGCCTTGTGAACCCAGGGGAGGCGGGCAGGGTTTTTCCTTTGTGCTATACGGTTGTTTGATTGTGGTTTCGAGCAGGGCTCCGGCAATATTTTTGCCCAGGGGTTAAAGGTACTTATACCACTGCTTGGCTTGAATCTCCCTTCGAAGCTGTCTTACTGGCATCCGCAATGGATCAGGCCTTTCTTCCTCAGCAAGTGCTTGGTCGGGTAACCGCATTGGGGGCATAAGGGAGTTTCAACTTGGCGGGACAAAGGGTTAAATAAGAGTTGGAACTGGAAGAGCTCGTCTTTTTGTTGTAATCCTAGCTCAAGGTTAAGTTTAGGAAGCCGGTAACGGATAAGTGTGTCCAAGGAAACTTCAGCTTCAACAGTAAACTTATCATTAATGTCCTCTAATCGTCGTTCCTGATCTTCTGTAGTGGTGGCAATTTGTTTTTTAAGCCGTTCTATACGGTTAGCATCCTGTGAATTTCTTAGTCTTCGGTTTAAGGTGTAAATAAGGTTTTGGTAATACTCGGCAACCTTTTTTAATTCTCGTTCTTTTATTGGTTGAGCGAGAGAGTTTATATTATTTATTGTCCCTTTTATTCTTGGTTCAGCTCCAGCACAAGCGCGCAAGTAAGCGTCGTTAATGCTAATCATGGGGGCTGAAGGGAGAATGTGTTGGCGGTTGAAGGCCGGCAAGGTTTCTTCAATAAAAGGGAGTAGTTCTTGGATTTCCTTGTCTTGGCGGCCGCTATTCATGTCGATCAAAACGGGAATTATCTCATCCATTTTTTCATCGCTGTAATAAGTGCAGTAAAAGTTAAAGCAATAGTAGCAGTGTTCGATAGGAAACCAAGATTTAAGTTTCGGTTGTCTACATTTGACAAAATGGACCGCGTCTTCTATTAAAGATTCTATTTTGGCTGGAGGGTCAAGCCGATCAGCCAGAAGGAAACATTCTATGTTTTTACCGCGGGAAAGGGCTAATTCTGTCACCACATCCAAGACCTGGCTGCCAAAGGTAATAAAGTCATAGTCTTTATTTTCCTGGCTTACCTCGTAATCAAAAGCTAGCCATAGTGTATCTTTGCCTTGAAATTTTGGTACAAGTGCATCCGGTAAAAGAACCTGGACTAGGGCATATTCATTTTGTTCTACTAGTGCACCGAAATGTTGTAAGGTGCGGGTTACAAAATTTTGTATTAGATAAGGATTATTCATCATCGGGCAGCAGCTCCCCCAGCAAATTGTCACCTAAATTCTTTACCTGGCTATAGCGGTTTTTGGCTTCTAACAGCTGATTTCCGAATGTATCCAACCGCTGGGACAGCTCTTCGTCGTCCCTGACATTGGTCCAGATATCCATAATTATATCCTCGAAATCGCGTCGCTCTTTTAAGTTGCCCAGTATCATGTCCATTTCGCCTATTACTAGTTGAAACATATTTATTTTAGCATCCAGCAATTCTAAAATCCTAGCTTCGATGGTTCCCTTGGCCGAAAGGTTATAAATAAACACATCTTTCTTTTGACCGATACGATGGATCCGGCC
>DATERQ010000162.1:0-4410 GCA_035271345.1 bacterium
GTCCGGTGGAATTGCCGCTGCTTCCCACCCGGGCAATGGCTTGGCCGGTGACCACCTGTTCACCTGGTTTCGCCAGCAAAGCCGAGCAATGGGCATAGAGTGTCGCTACCCCGCGGCCATGGTCCACAACAATTCGTTGGCCATAACCGCCACACCAGCCGGCATCTACCACCCGACCCAAGGCCGCCGCTCTAATGATGCTTCCCGCCGCCGTAGCAATATCCAGCCCTTCATGCATACGTCCATTCCGCCACCCAAAAGTCGACGAAATTTTTCCCCGCACTGGCCACACAAAATTAGAGATGGTACCCTGGCGCGAAGGCAATGGCCGCTCCGACGGGGGCAAAATGATGGTAGAGCCTACTCTTAATCGATGGGGGTCAATTCCCGGATTGGCAGTCCTTAAAGCCGTTAGGCTAATCCCTTTCCCCCGGGATATATCCCACAAAGTATCGCCGGAGCGGATAGTATAGGCGGCATCACCCCGGCCGGGTATTTGGAGGCGTTGGCCGGGAAAAATTAAATTGGGATTGGCTAAACTGTTTGCTCCGGCCAAAGCGGCCGCACTGCTCCCGTGTCTGCGGGCAATGGCTGACAGTGTATCCCCGGCCTGCACAATATAAGAAGTAGTGTCAGTGGCAGCCAGCAGCACCGGTACAAATACAAACACTGCCACTAAAGGGGCTGCCAGCACCGACCAGCGGCAGGCTTTGTGTCTTTGTTGCAAGATTTTCACCTCAGTCTCAAACTTCTGTGCCCTTTATCCCATAATAAGGGATCGCCACTAGTTTGATACCAAGGCCAAAAGACTATCCTGGAAACTTTTTACAAGGGGTTACCAGGGGGATGGATAAAAAAAATAGGGCCGGCACCTTGCCCGACCCCTCCGAACAGGACACACACCGAGGAGGATTAGTTCTTAACTCTGGTTCTGGTGTAAAACACCATCGTCCTAAAACATTATAACACTGCCGTTTAAGCCTTGTCAATGCAATATTTCAAAACCGTTACAAAGGGGTGAGCAGCCCCCTTTTTGTTATCCCGGGCACGACAAAGTACGGCCGGGGATCCTTGGTTTACCGTTCCTAATGACGGGAGACCAAAATCCTGCGCCCCTACGCGCTCCCCGCTTCGCTCCCTCTGTTTCATTCCCTCCACTCGCCCTGAACCGGCCGAGCAGGCCCGGACAAATTAAGATAATGGTATAAGTTTTATTGCTCATTTAAAGTACGCTATCGGCCTGCTTCGCCGTCACCAAGCTTGCGCGACATGTCATGGATGGCCCTGATAAACCGCACCGTACCGGTGGTGGCCCTTAGTACCAGCGAACTGGTACGTACTTCTTTACCTCGATAGTGTACACCTTCCAACAGATCACCTGCGGTGATACCGGTTACAGCACACATTACTTCATCGCCGCAGACCAGCTCCTCCATGGGCAACAGTCGATCGATCTTGTCAATGCCCATTTGGCGGCAGCGTTGTCGTTCATGCTCACTCATGGGTCTGAGTCGGGCTTGCATCTCCCCACCCAGGCACTTTAAGGCCGCCGCCGACAACACTCCTTCCGGTGCCCCACCGATGCCCCACACCATATCCGGTGCCTCTTCATCGATACCGGCGGCAATGGCCGGAGCCACATCACCGTCGGATATAAGCTGTAATCTGGCCCCGGCTGCCTTTATTCCAGCAATAAGATCGGCATTTCGGGGTCGGTCCAACACCACCACGACCAAATCGCCGATATTCTTACCGGTACCGTGGGCCACTGCAGCGAGATTGTCAATGACTGGTGCATCAAGATCTATTTTTCCTTTAGCCCACTTGCCCACTGCCAGTTTTTCCATATAAACATCAGGCGCATGCAAAAAACAGCCTTCTTCCGCCACAGCCACCACCGCAATGGCATTGGGCAGCCCCTTAGCCAAAATATTAGTCCCCTCCAGCGGATCCACAGCCACATCTACCTTGGGCGGATTCCCATTCCCCACCCGTTCGCCAATGTAAAGCATGGGCGCTTGGTCCAACTCGCCTTCACCAATAACCACTGTACCGTCAATGTTGATGGAATCGAACACGGTCCGCATGGCCGTCACTGCTGCTTGATCCGCCGCTTCTCTTTCACCCCGTCCCATCCAGCGACCGCTGGCAATGGCAGCCGCTTCAGTAACCCGCACCAACTCCAGTGCCAGTTCGCGATCTAACGCCACATTTACTTCCTCCCCCAAAACCAGTTCTCCATCTTCACTAAGAAGGTAAATAACTGTCCCCACCATTCTCTGCCGGCCCATTCCGATTCCCCTTTGCCTGGCAAAAAATAATTATCTTCAGGGCCGTAAAACAGAGGGAGTACAGTAAACACCTGTACCCCCTGGCTCATAAACACTGCTCAACCATACAGTTGCAGGCCTGACTCCAAACTAAATTATGATGCTGGCTCCTTCTGTCGCCGCAGAACCAGATGCCGGGCCGCTTTCACTTCATCCAGGCGTCCCACCACGGAAGTATGGGGCGCACTCAGCACCACTTCGGGATCCGAAGCCGCTTCCCGGGCAATGGCCTTCATGGCGGCTACAAATTCATCCAGAGTCTGTTGTGATTCTGTTTCTGTGGGCTCAATCATCAGAGCTTCATCCACAATGAGCGGGAAATACACTGTGGGCGGATGAACCCCATGATCGATAAGACGTTTGGCAATATCCAAAGTCCGCACCCCATATTTATCTTTCAAATTCTTGGCGCTAAGTACAAATTCATGCTTACAAGGCCCGTAATCGTGCGGAAGCCAATAATCATCTTTGAGCAGGTGTCGGACATAGTTGGCATTTAGCACCGCATAACTACTGGCATCTTTGAGCCCGTCCGCTCCCAATTGGCGCATATAAACGTATGCCTTTAGAGCCACCCCAAAGTTGCCATAAAATCCTTGGACCTTACCAATGGTGAGAGGCAAATCGTAGTTCAAGAAATAGTCGTCTTGCTTCTTTTCCACCACCGGTACCGGCAAGAATGGAACCAGCTCCTTCTTCACACCCACAGCACCACTGCCGGGACCTCCGCCGCCATGGGGGGTGGATAAGGTTTTGTGTAAATTTAGATGAACCACATCAAAACCCATATCTCCCGGACGGGCATGGCCCATCACCGCATTCAGATTAGCTCCATCGTAGTATAAGAGTCCACCCACTTCGTGAACCAACTGAGCGATCTTATGAATGTCCACTTCAAATAAACCCAAGGTATTGGGATTGGTAAGCATCAGAGCAGCCACATCTTCGTCTAAAGCTGCTTTGAGGGCATCCAAATCCACCAACCCTTTTTCGGTGGACGGTATCTCCACCACCTTATAGCCGGCCATGGCGGCGCTGGCCGGGTTAGTACCGTGAGCTGAGTCAGGGCAAATAACTGTGGTCCGCTTATCTCCTCGATGCTCATGGTAGGCTCGAATCAACATTAAACCGGTTAGCTCGCCCTGAGCACCGGCGGCGGGCTGCACCGTAACTCTCTCCATGCCGGTCAGTTCCGACAAACCTTCGTCGATCTCATACAGCATCTGCAATGCACCCTGGCTTAGCCGTTCCGGCTGATAGGGATGGGTCCGAGCAAAGCCGGCCAAAGATGCTATCTCTTCATTGATTTTAGGGTTGTATTTCATGGTGCAAGATCCCAATGGATAAAAACCGCTATCCACACCAAAATTACGACGCGATAACTCCACATAATGACGAACCGCTTCCCCTTCAGACACCTGAGGTAAATCGAGCCCTTTGGTCCGCAAGCACTTAGGCGGAAGTAATTCAGCTAGGTCTTGCCGGGGAACGTCGCTCGCCGGTAAGGAAAAGCCTTCGCGTCCGGGGCTTCCAAGCTCAAAAATCAAGGCTTTTTCAGGTCTCATGACATCCCCTCCAATACTGACACCAGAGTGTCTATTTCCCCCCGTGTCCGCCGTTCGGTAACACAGAGGAGCATGTGGTCTTTTAGTTCGGGATAAAAACGGCCCAAATCCAAGCCTCCGATAATTTTTTGTTCCAGCAACTTTTCATTGATGTCAGCTACCGGTTTGGCCGACTTAATGACAAATTCCTTAAAGAATGGCCGGTCAAAAGCCAAACTAAAACCAGGAACAGCAGCAATCTTCTCTGCTGCATAGTGAGCCTTTCTAAGCGACAATTCCGCCGCTTGACGCATTCCACTCGGCCCCATCAGGCTCATGTAGATGGCAGCCGCCAACGCATTTAAGGCTTGGTTGGAACAGATGTTAGACGTAGCCTTATCACGACGAATATGTTGCTCTCGGGTCTGCAAAGTTAGGACAAAACCACGGTTATCGTCGTTGTCAGTGGTTTGGCCCACAATTCGACCTGGAAGCCGCCGCACCAGCTTTTGTTTCGCCGCTAAAAAGCCCAACAG
>DATERQ010000163.1:0-2818 GCA_035271345.1 bacterium
CTGTTGTCAGCAGGTCGATGGTGCAAAGTTTTGCTGGCAACCTGGAAGGGCAAAGGGCGAAAAAAGGAGTATTTATTACAACGTCATCGTTTTCAAAACAAGCACGGGATTACGTAAACCGAATTGAAAAGAAAATTGTGCTGATTGATGGCAAGGCTTTAACTGGGCTGATGATTGATTTTGATGTCGGGGTATCTAGGGTGGGTAGTTACCATATAAAGAAAATGGATCTGGATTATTTTGAAGATGCAGATTAGGTGGTCCGGACGATGGGGAAGGGGAGGGCAGGCTGGATCCACGGTTTAGGTTTTTGTTTTGTGCAGGCCATTTGGATCTACATGGACGACGGCGGTGCCGACGATGACAGTACGGATTTTGGTTTCCACCTGGTGGGCAATTTTATGAGCAGCGGTGAGGCTGATATTGCCGTCTACGACAATGCGGAGGGAAACGGCTTTTGTGATTCCGTATTCGTGGACGATAAGGTCGTGGGCCTTGAGCACTCCGGGAACGCTATTGGCGGTGGTGATTATTTGCCCTACTAGGTTGGCATCAGGGGCTTCGCCAATGAGGCTATTGGTGGCAGAACTCCCTAACTGCCAGGCGGTGTATACAATTAAAGCCGATACGCCGAGACCAAGCACGGCGTCCAGGCTGGGATAGCCCAAGTAGGCGGCTACTATGGCCACGGCTACTAAAACCGAAGCGATGGCATCGCTGCGGTGGTGCCAGGCGTCGGCCAGTAATGCGGATGAATCAATACGATGGCCAAGGTCAATGGAGACCAGGGCCATTAATTCTTTTGCCAAGCCGGACAAGAACATAATGAGGGCTGCTACCATGCTGCCCGTTACTTGGCTTCCATCCAACAGTCGTTGGCTGGATGTGCGCCCAAATTCAATACCTATCAATCCTAACAGTACCGCTATCGCTAGGCTAGCCATAAACTCCACTCGCCCATGACCGAACGGATGTTCCCGATCTGGTTCTTGGGCCGAAATATAGAAGCTGGCCAGGACTACCCCGGAGGTAAGAACGTCTGAAATTGTATGGGCAGCGTCAGCCATTAGGGATACACTGTTGAGCGTCACGCCGAGGACAATTTTAACGGCGGCTAATCCGACATTGCCGGTGATACTGATCCAAGCCTCCAGGAAACCGTACTTTGCGCGAACCAGGGGATCATTGATATCCCCGTGTTGGGGAACAAACGTGGCCAACAGCCAGTCTGTCAAGCGAGCAGTCAATAAAAGCCCCCCTTCCTTCATGTACCATAGCATAAATATGCTTATAGGCCTACTGGTGTTCCTCAAGATTGATCGCCGCATCTTGACAATGGTTGAGTAAAAGTTAATGATAAAGTCAATTTAAGGCGGAGATATTGATCCTTGGAATTGGAGGGAACTAAATGAAAGTACACGCATTAGCGGCCAACATGCAATCTTGGTTGGTGGGATTGAGGCGTTATTTCCACATGCATCCAGAGCCGAGTTTTGAAGAAGTAAATACGAGCAACAAAGTTGTGGCGGAGCTGACAAGGCTGGGCATTCCAACCGTACGAATGGCTAAAACGGGGGTGGTTGGCAGCCTGGCCGGGGGTAAACCGGGTCCTACGGTGGCTTTAAGAGCCGATATGGACGCCCTGTCCATAAAAGAAAAGACAGGCTTGCCTTTTGCCTCGCAGAATGTGGGCTATATGCACGCTTGTGGCCATGACTGCCATATGACCTGCCTTTTGGGTGCGGCTGCTATTTTGGCGGAATTAAAAGATGAGATAGCCGGGACGGTGAAATTTTTCTTTCAACCAGCGGAGGAGCTGGTGCAAGGGGCTAAAGCTATGGTGGCTGAAGGGGCGATGGAGGGGGTAGACGCAGTTTTCGGCCTGCATGTACTGGGGGACTTGCCGGTGGGCACGGTAAACGTAGTACCCGGGCCGCGCATGGCTTCGGCTGATATATTTGAGATCACGGTAAATGGAAAGGGCGGTCATGGTTCCGCACCTCACCAGGGTGTGGATGCCATTTTGGTGGGTGCGGCGATAATAATGAATTTACAATCTGTTGTCAGCCGGGAGCTAAATCCCTTGGACCCAGTAGTTGTGCATGTAGGTAAATTAGTAGCCGGCGATCGGTTCAATATTATTGCCAGCCAGGCGTGGCTGGAAGGGGCAAACCGCACTTTTAATCCGGATATTAGGAAACAACTGCCGGATATTATGCAGCGGGTGCTGGAAAATACAGCGGCTGCCTACCGGGCTACGGTCGAGATGGAATATACATGGGGTTGCCCTCCACTTATCAATGATGCTGACCTGGCCAAACTGGCCCAAAGGACGGTGAAAAAACTCTTTGGTGCTGAAGCTTTGGTTGATATGCCTCCACTCACTGGTAGCGAGGACTTTCCCTTTTTTGCCCAGCGAGCACCAGGCGCCTATGTTTTTCTCGGGGTGGGAAATAAGGAAAAAGGGATTGGGTGGCCTTTACATCATTCTCAGTTCGATGTGGATGAAGATGCTTTGCCAATCGGTGTTGCCATACAGGCCCAGTTGGCGTTGGATTATTTGGCGGCTCAGGGCAATTTGAATTGACCAAAGGGCGGATGAAGTGGTGGCTAAAACAGAGCGGATTAAGAACCATCTTGAAGTATTGGCCCAGTTTAACGCTATACCAGGTGTCGGGATGACCAGGTTGGCCTTTATCCCAGAAGAGCGCCGGGCTCGGGATTACTTGAAACAGGAACTGGAACCGGTAGGGCTTGCGGTATATACGGATGCTGCCGGCAATATGTTTGGTCGGCGGGAAGGGACCGATTCCGCGGC
>DATERQ010000164.1:0-6861 GCA_035271345.1 bacterium
CCATCGAGCGAGACGACATTGTCGATGATATGCGCCTGGTCATTGAAAAAAAATGCATTGAGCTAATCGCGACCCAACATCCGAAAGCAAAAGATTTAAGGCGCATCTTCGCCGCCATTGCCATCGCCAGCGATGTGGAGCGGGTGGCCGATTATTCAGTGGATATCGCCAAAATCGTCTACCGGCTACCGGACAAACCATTCTTTAAGCCGCTAATCGATATTCCAAAGATGGAACGGGCCGTGGCAAAAATGTTGCGCGAAGGCTTGGAAGGGTTTGTATCGAGGGATTTAGAGCTGATCAAAAAGGTGATGCAAAGCGACGATGAAATCGATCGACTGTATGAGATGCTGCACGATGAACTAGTGGAATTTATGAAGCGGGATCCCAGCACCATCGATCAGGCGGTTCAGCTTTTGTTTGTCTCTCGCTATCTGGAACGCATAGCCGATCATATTACCAACATCGGCGAACGGGTCTTTTATGTAGAGACAGGACAAGTAATCAAAATGTAAGGTGCCAAATTGCGGGGATTATTCCCCAGCAACTGGCACCCCATGACAGGCCACTGAGCGCCCTTGAGCAGTGCAAACAAGTTTTGGCAGCTGCTGTTCGCATATTTTACCTACTTTAGCAAAGCAACGAGGATGGAAGCTACATCCAGGGGGCGGATTCAACGGCGAGGGGACGAAGCCAGTGAGTAAAATTCGTTCTTGATCCGGATCACGTTTAATCCGGGGCATGCTGCTAAGCAATGCTTGGGTATAAGGATGGGACGGATGATTAAAGACAGCTTCCGTATCCCCTAGTTCCACAATTTTCCCCAAATACATAACTGCCACCCGATCACACAAATAACGCACCACTGATAAATCATGGCTGATGAATAAATAGGTGAGCTGATATCTCATTTGCAGGTCTTGGAGTAAATTTAAAATTTGGGCCTGCACCGACACATCCAAGGCCGAAACCGGCTCATCGCAAACGATAAATGACGGCTTCATAGCCAGGGCCCGGGCAATGGATACCCGCTGTCGCTGGCCCCCGCTAAACTGGTGCGGGTAGCGGTCTATTTGGTGTGCGCTAAGCCCCACCTGCCCCAACAGCCGTAAAATCTCTTCTTCAATTTTTTTAGCACTATAATGGGATCGGGCCCGAAGCGGTTGCGATAAAATGTCACGCACTGTCTTGCGGGGGTTTAATGAGGCGTAAGGATTTTGAAATACCATTTGCACCTGCCGGTAAAAAGCCAGCGGGTTTTTTCTTTTTAGCTCCCCGACATTTTGGCCATTAAACGATACACTTCCGGCGCTGGGTTCGTACAACCCCACTAAGGTGCGGCCTAGGGTGGTTTTACCACAGCCACTTTCCCCCACCAAACCCAACGTCTCTTGCCAATGAATATCAAAATCAACTCCGTCCACAGCCCGGACCAATTGGTCCTTGGTCCCGGTCATCACTTTGGTAATAAGTGATCGCTGCAGAGGAAAATGTTTCTTTAACCCTTTTACACTCACTAAAGTTTTGGTCACTAACTGGCCTCCTTCCTAGGTCAAGCGCCAGCAACGAGCGGCTTGGCCGGGCTCTGTCGCCACCCACGGCGGCGGCTGTTTGCGGCAAATTTCCGTGGCCACATCACAACGCGGGCTGAAGGGGCAGCCGGGCGACAGTTGGGCCAGATCGGGTACATTGCCGGGGATAGGAATAAGCGGTGATCCTTTCGGCACTAAATACGGCAATGAGCGCAGCAAGCCCCGAGTATAAGGGTGTAAGGGCTCTGTAATAACAGTATCTGCCGCCCCCACTTCCATAATCTGGCCGGCATACATTACTGCCAGCCGCTGGCAAAACTCCGCCGCCACCGCCAAATTGTGAGTTACCAGGATAATGCCGGTCTTTTCTTCCTGGTTAATCTGGCGCAATAGATCGAGAATTTGTGCTTGCACAGTCACATCCAGGGCTGTGGTAGGTTCGTCGGCCAACAGTAACTGAGGTCGACAGGAAAGGGCAATGGCAATAATGGCTCGCTGCTGCATCCCACCGCTGAACTGGTGGGGGTATTCTTCCAGCCGTTGTTCCGGGGCCGGTATTCCCACCGCCTTCATCAGCCTCACAACTTGTTCCCTGATGGGTCCAGAGGATGGGCGGGAAAAAAGGCCCTTCTTTTCCGATTCCAGCATATTGTGGACCCGGAGGGCCTCGGCTATTTGTTCCCCCACTTTAAACACCGGATTTAAAGTAGTAAGTGGGTCTTGAAAAATCATAGCAATCCGGCGGCCACGAATCCGCCGGATTTCTTTGGTGCTTAGTTCAAGGAGATTCTGCCCTACAAACCGGACTTCCCCGGCCACGGTCTGGCCTGGGTAAGGTACCAATCCCATGAGGGCCAGTAGGGTCATACTCTTTCCACAACCGCTTTCCCCCACCAGCCCCAAGATTTCACCGTCATTCAAATTAAAACTAACATCGTTCACCGCTTTCAAGGTACCACGGCGGGTGGGAAAATTAACAGCTAAATTTTTAACTTTGAGCAATAGGCCACCTCCTACTCCACCTTAAGGCGCGGATCCAAAATATCGCGCAATCCTTCGCCAAACATGTTGGTGGCTAAGGCCAGGAACATAATAGCCAAGCCTGGGAACGTAGATACCCACCAGGCACTGAGCATATAATCGCGCCCAGCATTCACCATGGAACCCCAAGCCGGAATGCGTGGCTCCACCCCTAAACCCAAGAAGCTCAAAGACGCTTCGGTAACAATCATGTGGGCTAGTCTTAAGGTAGCCAACACGATGAGGGAAGGCTGGATATTGGGTAAAATCTCCCGAAATAAAATCGACCAATCGGACTGGCCGCTGAGACGGGCCGCCTCCACATATTCCTTGGTCTTTTCCGCCAGCACCTGCCCCCGCACCAGGCGGTAAAATTCAACCCAGCCTTTAAAGCTTAGAGCCACAATGAGGTTAGTCAGGCCCGGGCCAATAGCGGCCATGACAAAAATAGCAAAGACCAAATAAGGAAAGGCTAATAACAGGTCGCTCAAACGGGACAAAGCACTATCTAACCGGCCTTGGAAATAACCGGCCACCAGCCCCAACCCCGTTCCCACTACTAGGGAGAAGCCCACCGCCGTCAGGCCCACAACTAGAGAGACCCGGCTACCGTAGATTATCCGTGATAATAAATCGCGCCCCACTTCATCGCAACCCAAAATGTGCTGCCAATTGCCGCTAACCCAGGCTGGTGCCGCCAGCCGGGATGTGAGCACCCCATTGTAAGGCGACGCCGGGGCTAATCGTGGAGCCAACACAGCCATGGCCACATAAAACATCATCACTAGGCCACCGATCAGTGCTGAAGGATTACCGATAACTTCGCCGGTAAACCAACGTACCTTGTCGCTGAATAAGCCCCAGCGGATGCGCCATAGGTGTCGTTGTGTTTCCAGCCAACTATAAACACCGTCATGTTCCATTACCAATGAATCCGTACTAGGTCTAAACTCCACCAGCGCACCCCCTACAGAGAAATTTTCGGATTGATCAAGGTATACAAAATATCAGCCATTAGGTTCATCACAATAAAGGTAAAGGCAAATATCATCACTGCGCCTTGAACTAAAGGAAAATCACGGCGCAAAATCGCTTCCACCACCAACCGCCCCACTCCAGGCCAGCCAAATACCGTTTCCACAATCATGTTACCGGCCAGAAAACCGCCAGCCTGGATGGCCACCACGGTGACCGTGGGAATGAGAGCATTTCTCAGCGCGTGTCGGCAAATCACACTGACTTCCGGCAACCCCTTTGCCCGAGCCAAGGTCACATAATCCTGGCGTAATACCTCCAGCATACTGGAGCGCACCATCCGGGCCACCGTCGCTGACATCGTAGCTCCCATGGTGAGAGCGGGTAAAAATAGATGCCGCAGGGCCGAGACAAAAGCAGCGCTATTTCCGGTAAGTAGGCTATCTAGTAAATGAAAGCCGGTGATATCAGTCAGATTTACCCCGTAGGCAATACGCCCTGCCGTGGGAAACCAACCAAATTTTACCGAAAACAGTAGGATCAGGATAATCCCCAACCAAAACCCAGGTAGCGATAAGCCAAAGAATGAAACCCCCATACTGAGGCGGTCCAAAATGGAATTCTGTTTTACCGCTGATAAGATCCCGATCGGAACAGCAATGGCCAGGGCCAATAAGAAGCTCATGGCAGCCAGTTCTATAGTCGCCGGCAACCGCTCTTTAATCAGTCGGCCCACTGGTGCCCGCTTGGTAATGGATTGGCCCAAGTCAAACCGGGCTAGGTCAGTAAGGAAATATTTAAGTTGCACTAACAACGGTTTATCGAGGTTAAATTCTTCTTTTAAGCGCTCAATTTCAGCCTGCGATACATTGCCCGCTTCGCCCATCATTAAATCCACCGGATCAGCGGCGGGAGTCAAGCGCATGAATAAAAATACAGCTATTGCCACCCCCACCATAACAGGGATGGTAAGCAGACTACGTTCCAAAATCTTAGCCCAACGCATGGCAGTTCACTCCTTTCGCACCGGCGGCGGTCAAGCCGGGTCCTGAACAATCTGGACCCGGTTCGGCCTCCCAGCGATTATTTTAAGTCCACGCGGTGTAAATTAATCCTATTATCCGGGCTCGGTTCCCAGTTAATCACATTAGAACGGCAAGCCTCTATCTCTTGACTGGAATAACCGGGTGCCCAGGGAGCGTCTTCCACTATCAGAGCCTGTATGTCCCGATATATTTGGGCCCGTTCTTCTTCATCGACAATAATGGCAGCCTTTTCAAACAATGCGTTAAACTCAGGGTTGTTGTATTGTGAATAGTTGCCTCGTTCGTTTGGCAACAATTTGGGTTCAAACAAATCATACGGTTCCATGGTAGAGTTACCCCAACTGCCAAAAGAAGCGTGCCGTTCGCCCTCCACAAGTTTCGGTTTAAGCACACCGCCATCCCATTGCCGGACGCTGGCTTCAATACCCACTTCGTTTAACATTTGGGCAATGGCTTCAGTCACGTCTTTAAATTCCGATTCGCAGTCAATCACAAGGCTAAAACCTTTGGGATAACCGGCCACCGCCAGCAAATTCCGGGCTTTGTCGGGTGAATATTCGTATCCTTTAATCTCATCATTGTAGCCAAAGCAACCGGGAACTGCCGGGACCACAGTCCGAACAGCATAGCCTTCCAATACATTATCAATGATGGAATCCCAATCAATGGCATGGTTTATCGCTCGCCGCACTTCAACATTATCCAGCGGTTCTTTGGTGACGTTGAACTCAAGGAAAAAGACCCGGGTGCCAATAGCCGTCTTTACTTCCACATTGGAATCAGCCTTGAGCTGATTGGCCAAATGAGGCGGCACTGCGTGAATAATGTGGGCATCCCCGGCTTGCAGGGCTGCCACTCGGGTGGCTGTCTCTGGTAGCACTTTGAAGATCGCCGTTTTGATCGCTGGCGGGCCTACTGGGGGAAGATCAGGTGAGCCACCATAGTAATCGTCGTAGCGCTCCATTACAATTTCCTCGTCCAATTGGCCGCGCACAAATTTAAACGGGCCAGCCCCGATTGGATTTTGAGCGAAGTGAGCGGAGCCATGTTCCTCAATATAATTCTTGGGAACCATCTGATGGTGCGGCAACATCCGTAAAAAGATCGGCCATGGTTCGCTGAAGATAAATTTTACCGTATAATCATCTATTTTCTCCACCCGCTCCATGGAACCCACCATGCCACTGCGGGGAGAGGATTCACCGTCGATGGATTCCGGTATCATGATCCGCTCAAAGCTATAAACCACATCATCAGCAGTGAAGGGATCACCGTTATGGAAAGTCACTCCTTCTCTAAGGTAAAAAATCCATTCAGTGGGCGTCGGGTTTTCCCAGGATACGGCCAGCTCTGGAACGATTTCCATGTCGGTGGTACGAGTAACAAGACCATCGAACATATTGCGGATTACGGTCTCAGTGACACGGCCCCGGTATAAAGCCGGATCCAGGGTGTCGATGGATTCTTTTATTCCAACTACGATTATCTTATCTTTCTGTTCTGCTTCCCCCACCGACTCAGTTTCCGGTTCCGAGCCGCCACAACCACTTAAGAAAACAAGGACCGCCAATGCCATACCGACAACAACAAACCACCGGGATCGTCTCACTGTTTTCGCCTCCTATAGATTTAATAGTGCCAATCATTAATGATTAAAGGGCGCACCAACCCCTTAAACTGATTACTGTGAATGATGTGACCAACAACTTATGGTTGGCGGTGCTATAACCGCCAACTTTATTATAACCGATAATATGAGTTTGGTCACGGCTTTTTTATCAAAAACTTAAGAAATTCCCCAAGCAACTGTTTTTATTCGGCCTGATTTTGCCACCACAACAAAGTATCCCGGACCGTACCTGCCAGCGGCCGTGCCTTGTAGCCCAATTCTCGCTCAGCCTTGGCGGAAGAAAAGCAACACTTCTCTGCTACAGTTAGCACCGAATAGCTGGTGATTTGCGGGGTCGCTCCCATTAAGCGATAATAGTAAGGCATTACTTTCCCCACGGCCAAAGCAAGGCCAGTGGGAACCACAACGCCCACCGATCTCGTATTGGCCACCGATTGTACCAAGCGATGCAGTTCGGCCAAAGACAGATAAGTGCCGGAGAGAATGTATGTTTCCCCGCTGGTTCCCCGTTCGGCTAGCCTAATCAGCCCCGCAGCCACATCACGCACGTCAACAAAATCAAAACCGCCATCCACCAGCAGATGCCATCCGGGACGAGCCAAATTACAAATCAAACGGCCCATTTCAGAGCCCAGGACATCATGGGGGCCGATAATAC
>DATERQ010000165.1:0-2010 GCA_035271345.1 bacterium
GGGTAAACCATAACCTGATGGGCCTACAATCAAATCCACCGGACCCGATGCCTGTATCAGATCACCCAATACCCTGACATCTTTGGCCGCTCGATCCGACGGTATGGATGTATCTAAAAATATGTGGCCACGGTGCAAACCAAAAAGATCGAAGCTCAAGCTCCCCGGATCTATCCCTATCACCCGCGGCATATCAACATCCCAGATCAACACAGCAAAACACTAGGAATTGTAAACTCATCCAGGAACACCTCCTTCATTCCCACAACGCTTTCTGGCTCAACATAAT
Source organism: bacterium (assembly GCA_035271345.1). Classification (GTDB taxonomy): domain Bacteria; phylum Bacillota; class DTU030; order DUMP01; family DUMP01; genus DUNI01. Next base: position 290 of record DATERQ010000165.1, read on the forward strand.
TTTGCTTAAGTCAGTAGCCTTCATACCCGTTTAGTACCAGATGGGCGAAGATAACGGCCGTTATCAAATCAGCGGTGGTTCCAGGATTTAGGCGATTGCCTTCGCGGCGAAGATAACCATCGAAAGACGCTAGTTTATGTCGGCCATCCTCACTATTAAGGTCGCTGGCCACCAATACCTGTTGTGCCTGGCGCGATACCATATTGGCCTGTTCTGCTCCCGCCTTACGAGCAATCAACGTATCCGGAACTACCGCCAACAACTGCAAATAAGCCTGTACAACTGCTGTAGTCCAACATTTATAGGTTGTTAGCGCCTGTTGTAATGCCGGAAAGCCGATGGTAAATGTATAATTAAAACCACTACAGTATTCCCTGGCAATACCATCATAGCTTTGGGACATTTCCATAGCCTCCAGTAGGGAAACGGTGGGCTCTTGAGCCACATCTTGTTCTGGCACTACCCGCAGCCCCCCTGCTTTAGTTGCTCGGATAGCAGCATATACATCTCGAGCATCGGCTACCGTCAATTTATCCAGGACTTGTATCAATTCATATCGCAATGCACCCAGGTCGGGGCTGATTACAGCAGCTTTAGCCATTGGTGCCAGCAATAGCAGGATGCCTAAATTGGTGTTAGTGGCAACCACCTTCTGCGTTGCTCGTACCCCTTGTAACACAAGTTGGCCCACAGTAAGGCTTTCACACTGGACAAATGCCGTCGCGCTGGCCCAAGCGCTTAATACAAAGTCTTCAAAAGTAGTATCGACAAAATCGTAACGTCGATTAACGTTACCTGGCTTCGGAGCCATTACTTCCAGCAAACAAGCCAATTCCACCAGCCGGGCTATCTGTTTTGGATCCAACCCGTTCAGCTCCTTTGTATGCTTTCAAATCACAAAGCGCGGGGCAACTTTAGGTCCTTGCGTTGGCACTAGCGATCCCGCTTTGCACGGGCATTAACTGCCTGGCTCAACACCCACCGCTGCCGCTCCCGGAGGGCTTCCAAACATCTGTCCCGGGAAACACCTTGGGCTAAAACAGTACACACTGGGGACCCGACAGGTATTTCTTCGCCAGGATGGGGAATATCTCTCATTCCTAGTTGGAACCAGTTGGCGGTGTTGCCTACAATTAAATCTGTGGGAGCATAAACTATAGCCTTGCCGAAGTATCTGCCTCCCCCCAACAAGGGTGGTGGAAATAAAGGCGGGGACCCTCCTTGGCAAGCCCCTACATGAAAAGCAAACAAGTCATAACCATAAGCCTTGGCAAACAGCTCCATTGAGGCCGAATAACGAGGATTAACTTCCAGTACTAACGGCTCCCCTTGGTCAGGCAGAAGGAAGTCAATGCCATTTAAACCCTTCAAAGCAAATTGCGCCGTTACTTCGAGAACCATTTTGTTCAGCCAATTCCACAATTCCGGCGGAAACTTAGCCCAATTATTTAACCAAAGGGGACTAATGCTGCCAGTATAGTAAAACTCGGGAGCCCCAAAATCTTCGCAGCCGCACAATTGTTCACTTACCCCTAAAATGCGCGCCGTGCAACCATTGGCCACAAAAGAAACCGAGGCCGGAATGCCGGCACAATATTCTTGCAATAGGTAAGACGGAGGTAGATGGGTGTTGCCGCTAACGCGGTAAATATTGGTGCCGCCGCCGGACTTTCGCCCTTTTAATAACCATTGACCCGGCAGTGCCGCTTCCTGCCGCTGAT
>DATERQ010000166.1:0-11898 GCA_035271345.1 bacterium
AAATACGGGCGTTATGCTCTTGGTGGTTTGCAGTCACATAGGGGGACGGTATTAGCACCGCCGGTAAACCGCGAGCGGTGATCTCAGCCAAAGTCGTAGCCCCGGCCCGCGTCACTACTATGTCGGCTGCGGCCAAAGCATCTTCCATATTGTACATATAAGGTCTCAATAACATTTTTCCCGCCGCTAAGGCTTGTATACCCACCCGGCAGACTTTCTTCTTAATTGTAACAAAGTCAGCTCTGCCTGTCACTATCAATAGCGTTAGTTTGGGATCTATTAACAGGCTCGGGGCCGCCATTATCGCCGCCTCTGTTAAAGGGCGCGCGCCTCGGCTACCACCAAATACCAGAACTAGTTGGGCTTGATCACTTATACCCAAATTGGCTCGGCCCTGGCTACGGCTGCGTTGCCACACAGGGGCCCGCACTGGATTGCCAGTAACCACTATTCGGCGGGCGGACGAAAACTGAGCTGCTGTCTGTTCATAAGACAGGGCTACACAGCTTGCAAACCGGCTTAAGACACGATTAGCCAAACCGGGTAATGCGTTTTGTTCGTGTAGCAAAATGGGTCGGCGTAGGCAGGCTGCTGCCAAGACTACCGGTACCGTTACATAGCCACCGGTACCAACCACTACTTGAGGTTGAAATCTATGCATCGCCCCCAGGGCCTGAACAAAACCGAGCGCATTGGCACTGGCGACTGTTAAGTTAGCCAAGCTAAATTTCCGCTTTAAACCGGCTGCCGCCACCTTTATTAGGGGAAAACCGGCTTTAGGTACTAATTCTGTTTCAAGACCCTTTTTAGTACCTATAAATAGAATCCTAGCTGTTGGGTTTTGTTGCTGCATTAGCTGGGCCATGGCCAGGGCAGGGTAAATATGGCCCCCGGTCCCGCCACCTGTGAAGACAATTCTCATAAGATCACACCTTCCTTAACCAGGGCTGCCCCCACGGCGAGATATATTAAGCAAAATACCCATGGCAGCTAATGAAAATACCAGCGAAGAGCCACCGTAACTGACAAAGGGCAGCGGAATACCGGTAATGGGAAGCGAACCGGTCACCACGCCCATATTTACCAATGCTTGGATACACACCATGGCTACGATGCCAGTACCAAGTAGGGTGCCAAACCGATCTGGGGCTAACATGGCGGCGCGGCAGCCCCGCCAAGCTAAAAGCATAAACAAACTGAGCACTGCTAATGTACCAAGCAAGCCCAACTCTTCACCGATAATAGCAAAAATAAAATCGGTGTGACGTTCCGGCAGATAGAAAAACTTCTGTCGGCTTTGCCCCAATCCAACACCCAAAAGACCTCCAGAGCCAATAGCATATAGCGATTGCATAATATGAAATCCTGCATCTAAAGGATCGGCTTCGGGATTCAGAAAAGCTAAAAACCGGCGTAGTCGGTATTCCTTCCCTACTACAGCCCACCAAACCCCTGGGGCTGCCAGTATACCTAAAACAAACAAATGGCTCCTTTTAGCGCCAGCAATATAAAGCATGGTCACTGCTGTTGCAGCCAAGGTAACAGCAGTCCCTAAATCAGGTTGTTTTAGGATAAGCAGAAATAATGCTGCCAGTACGCCGGCCAAGGGTAACAAACCCTGCCAAAAATCCGTGATCTTTTTCTTGTTGTCGGACAGTATAGTAGCCAGAAATAGCACGATACTAACTTTAGCCACCTCTGATGGCTGTAAATGAAAAGGGCCTAATTGCAGCCACCGAGTAGCCCCGCCACCCTCCACCCCCATCTTATCCATTAACACCAGTCCCAATAGTGCAATCGCCACTATTAAAGCCGCCCAGCCCCAGCTTTTTAGTCGGCGATATTCAATTCTCATGAAAAAACACATGGATATCAAGCCAATGGCAGCAGCTACCACCTGCCGTTTCAAATAGTAGAATCCATCATTAAATTCCGCCGTAGCCGCTACATTGCTGGCGCTAAAAACCATAACAATGCCAATTCCAAGTAAGGTGATAGTAGCAAAAAACACAAGGAAATCAGGCCGGCGCTTCATGCCTTTTCACCTCTTAATTCCTTTACCGCCCGTTTAAAAACCTGCCCCCGTTGCTCATAGCTGGAAAACATGTCGAAACTGGCACAGGATGGCGATAATAGGACCGTTGCACCTGGAGACGCCAATCTATGAGCCAGTTTTACCGCTGCCGGCAAAGAATTCATTTGATACACCGACCTAAAGCCCGCTTGGTCCAATAACAAACGGATCTCCCCTGCCGCTTCTCCGATTAGAATAACACTCCGGCAGCGTTCCTTGATGGCTGGCACCAGTAGCCGAAAATCTGTGCCTTTAGCCCTACCACCCGCAATCAAGATAATAGGCGGCGCAAAAGCACCGATAGCCTTTAAAGTCGCCTCGGGATTAGTGCCCTTAGAGTCATTTATGTATTGCACCCCAGCGATCACCGCTACTTTTTCGCAGCGGTGTTCTAGGCCAGGAAAATACTTTAGTATATTCGAAATACAATCAGCATTTGCTCCCGCTGCCCGGGCAAGGCATGCTACCGCCAAAGCATTTTCCACGTTATGTGCACCTGGAATTGCTAGTTCCGGTACAGAACAAATCATTTTTGGGGGATCAGGCTCAGGCCACTTCAGCATAATCGACCCATTTTCCACCCAGGCACCAGCAGCAAGCGGTTGCTTTCTACTAAAAAAGAGGGTACGCGAGCATGCTGCCAACGCTAAATCACGGCAGCATTTATCATCAGCATTAAGAACCAAGATATCTTCTGGGCCCTGCCGGGCAAAGATTTTGGCTTTAGCAGCCACGTAAGCAGTAAAAGATCGGTGCCGGTCCAGGTGATCTTCGCTTATGTTCAAGATGGCACATATATGGGGTTGGAACTCGTGCGTATATTGGAGTTGAAAGCTAGACAGTTCTGCTACCACTAGATTTCCGGGGTTAAGATTAGTGACAGCATCGGTAAGAGGTCGGCCTATATTTCCCCCTATCACGGCTGTTATGTTAGCAGCAGCTAAGACCTCCCCAAGCCAAGTGATGGTAGTAGTTTTACCATTAGATCCGGTCACCGCTAGGTATGGCCCTTGATGAAACCAATAGGCTAGTTCGGGCTCACTGATAATAAGGCATTGGCGCCGCTTACCTTCTTGGAGAATAGGAGCTGTATCGGGGATACCAGGACTAACCACCACATAGTCCGCCTGTTCCAACAAACAAAATGGATGTCCCCCCAAGACCACCTCAGCACCAAGCTGCCGCAGGTGCCGGGCGCGTTCTTGCATCATGGGGCTAGTCTCCAAGTCGGTGGCAACCACCTTTACGTCTCGGTTCAATAAGGCTGTGGCCGCCGCCAAACCACTTCTGGCTAAACCCAACACCAAAGCTTTTTCTCCGCCATCATTGCTCATAGGATACACCCCTTTTAATCAAGCCATAAGGTAATACCAAATGGCTAATCCTAGGCCAGCAGCAACTATGCCACCACACCAAAAACGACGCACCACCACCGGTTCGCTCCAGCCCAGCAATTCAAAGTGATGGTGTAGCGGGCTCATGCGAAAAATCCTCGTCCCGGTGAGACGAAAAGACAACACCTGTAGTATGGTAGACAGAGTCTCCAGTACAAATACTCCGCCAATAATAATAAGTAGCATCTCAGTTTTAGTAAACACCGCCGCTGATGCCAGCGCTGCACCTAACGATAATGAACCCGTATCACCCATAAAAACCCGAGCAGGATGCTTATTAAAACATAAAAAACCCAAGCAACTACCGGCAGTAGCTGCAATAAAAATAGTAATCTTTGATCGCTGTTCCCAGGCAATTACAAAAAATGCCAGTAAGGCTACTAATACTAAGCCAGCTGCCAAGCCATCTAAGCCATCGGTTAAGTTCACAGCATTGGCAGTGCTTACCACCATTAAGGCTACTAAAGCTATGTACCCCAAGCCCAACTGTCTTAGACCTAAAAAAGGAAAAGCGACATCCGTTTTTAATTGACCATCCCCATACAGCCAGGCACCTAACAGTGCCGCCAACGCAATCTGAAAGAAAAGTTTTTCCCGCGCTTTAAGCCCCAGGGAGCGTTTCTTAGCCGTTTTGCGCCAGTCATCCCCTAATCCGATTAGAGCATATCCCAACATAAGACTCGATGATAAAAGTATATCCGTAGCCAAACCGGCAACGAGCAGCATTGCTATTACAGCCGCAGCCACTATCACAACTCCGCCCATGGTTGGTGTACCTGCTTTGGCTTGATGCCGTTTCGGTCCCTGGCTGCGGACAATTTGCCCATAGTCCAGGCGTTCGAGATACTTTATCCAGGAAGGCATGAGGGTTACAACTAAAAATAATCCTAATGCCCCTGCCACTATTACTTGTATAAGCATTAATCTATCGGCACCCTTCTTGCTTTAATATCGCTACTATGTGTTCAAATTGCAGCCCTCGTGATGCTTTAACCAACACCACGTCCCGCGGCCTTACCTGGCTTAGGGCTACATTTGCCGCCGCCTCAGCGTCCGGACAAATATGAGTCTTTTTCACATCAAAACCGGCACCAATAGCACCCTCAACTACGTTGCTAGCCCAAAAGCCAACAGCAATTAGGCAATCTACTCCCTGTTCCCCTACCAGCCGGCCTACTTCTTTATGAGCTGCAGGTGCCAACGCCCCCAACTCTAGCATGTCGCCCAAAACAGCTACTGTTCGTCTACCTTGGGCAAGGTCAGACATGGCACCTAGGGCACCACGCATAGATACCGGATTTGCATTGTAAGCATCATCGATGATAAGTGCACCATCAGGTCGTTTAATAATATTGAGCCGCATCGCCGGTGGCCGAACCTCTTTTAGCGCCGCCGTCATTTCAGCCAAAGATAATCCGAAATAATGGCCCACGGCAATTGCGGCCAGGGCATTGGAAACGTTGAATTTACCAATCAGCGGAAGCTGAACGCGGCCCCGCCCGCAAAGACCATCGACAGTAAAGCTGATCCCAGCCATCCCCTCCCTACTGATATCAAATCCACGCATATCAGCGTCGCCTTTTAGCCCAAAATAGATAACGGAACAGCGGCAGCGGCTGGATTGGCGTCGTAAGTACAGGTCGTCACCATTTAACACAGCGATACCCTGAGCGGGTAAGATTTCTAATAGTTCTCCTTTCGCCCGGGCAATATTAGCCCTCGTTCCTAAAACCCCAAGGTGGGCCACACCGATGTTAGTGATCACCCCTACTTCTGGCCTAGCAACCTCAGCGAGCTGCCGTATTTGACCCGGACCCCGCATGGCCAGCTCCAATACTGCCATTTCATGGTCCTGCCCCAAATTGAAAAGGGTAAGGGGTAACCCTATTTCCGTATTAAGGTTTCCTGGACTTTTTAAGGTGCGCCAGCGTTTCATCAATACTTTCGCAATTAAATCCTTGGTGGTTGTTTTACCGGTACTTCCGGTAATAGCCACCGTGCGCACTAAAAACTGACGGCGATACCACGCACCTAATTCAAGCAGCGCCTGACTTGTATCGGCCACCAAGATGATAGATTTTCCGGGTGGACATATGCAGTCGACCGGTCTGGTTACTAAAGCTGCCGCCGCTGCTTGGGATAAAACCATCGGCACAAATTTATGGCCATCGGTACGTTCTCCCGGCAACGCTACGAACAAGTCTTCCTCTTTTAGGGTTCGGGAATCCGTGCTAATTCCATTCACTTGGGTGTTATCGTTACCAGCAATTATGATACCAGCGGTAATTCGGGCAATTTCTGCCACTGTAAGTGGCCACATAATCAGTTCAGCTCCTTAAAATAGGTCCGCACCACTTCTCGATCATCAAGGTGGATGACTTTATCAGCCAGGACTTGATCAGTCTCATGGCCTTTGCCGGCGATAAGCACCACATCGTCAGTTTGGGCTTCAGCCAGGGCTGCGTAAATAGCTTCACGGCGATCGATATAGCGAGTGTAGGCTCTGTGATTCCCAGGCAACTTTTTAATCCCTTCTTCGATCTGGTCAATAATAATTGCAGGATCTTCAGTGCGTGGATTATCTGAAGTGATAAAGACTAAATCAGCATAGCGGACTGCTAACTGACCCATTAAAGGACGCTTGGTTCGGTCCCGATCACCGCCACAGCCAAAGACAAGAATAACTCGGCCCCGGGCAAATCTTTGGGCTGTCTTTAGTATATTTTCCAAACCGGCTGGGGTATGGGCATAATCCACAATAACAGTAAATTGTTGACCACATCTCACCTGTTCAAACCGGCCTGGAATTCCAGGCATATTCTCCAGTGCCGTTACGATTAAATCAAGGTCCAGGCTTTGGCTTAGTCCCACAGCACATGCCGTTAAAGCATTGTATACACTAAACAAGCCTGTGGTATGGAGCCTAACTTTCCGGGTCCCAGTTGGTGTTTTTAGCTGAAATACAGCATTCTGGTCACCAATTTGAATTTGGCTAGCAGAAATATCGGCCTTATTATCAATTCCGATCGTCAAAATAGGTGCCGATGTAGCCGCTTTCATAACACTACTGCTTTCATCATCTGCATTAAGCACTGCAGTCTTTGGGCTTTTTATAGCAGCGGCCAGGTCAAGCTGACTAAACAACTTTGCTTTGGCCAGGCGATATTCAGTTAGGTTCTTATGATAATCCAAATGATCCTGAGACAGGTTCGTAAAGACTGCCACATCAAACTCAATATTTTTTACTCGCCCCAAATCTAAAGCATGGGATGAGACTTCCAGTGAAACATGTGTCACTTTGTCATTGACCATCTTCCACAGCAATTCTTCGATATCCACCGATTCCGGGGTAGTACGCTCCCCAGGGAATACTTTACCTCCCACACGGTTTTCTATTGTGCCGACCAACCCGGTTACAAAACCAGCTAATTGAAAGATTGCATCGCATAAAAAAGTGGTGGAGGTTTTACCATTAGTACCAGTCACCCCTACTATCTTCATTTTCCGGGATGGATACCCGTAAAAAGCTGACGCCAAATTTGGTAATGCCAGCCGGCTACTAGGTACCACTACCTTGGCCACACCAATTGGTAGCTCCATTGTCGATCGTTCTAAGACAACGGCAGCGGCTCCTTTTGCCACCGCTTCAGCAATAAATTCATGACCGTCATGTTGAAATCCCGGGACAGCCACAAATAAATCTCCCGGCTGTACTTTGCGCGAATCATAAACCACTTGGCCAATCGCCATTTCCGCTGGCCGGCCATTTAAATCTAGGTCAAGTACAGTTGTCTCTTCTAGAAGACAAGCCAATCTTTTTTCCAATGGGTTCCCTCCCTGCCTGGCTAATTTCTAGTATAGCTCAGCCGCAAGCACCCAATACCATAGTTTACCTAAGGGGTGCTTGGACCTTACATGCTAGAACTGCTTGATAAATTCGGGGGCTGAATCACTATTTCCTGCTTCAAACCTTTGCCTTTATTCAGCCTGGTTCTGGCAACCCATCGGTTGGCGGTTCAAATTCCACTGTGATCATAGTTCCCGGCGGTACTTGCCCACATGGGGTTGGATCTTGACGCACAGCTAATCCGGTACCAATTGGTTTTAAAGTCAGGCCCATTTCGGCTAAAGTCTGAGCTGCTTGGCGCATAGTCTGGCCGTCCAAATTAGGTACAGTTACCAGCCCTGGAGCCGGTCTGCTGTCTCCACAGATAAGAATAACCTTAGTATCGCTTGTAGTCACTGCTTCCGGCGGTGGCACTTGATCGATAACAATTGCTCCACCGCCCTCCACCCGGTACGAAAAACCTTGTTCCTCCAGTGTTTTCCGTGCTTCCGCTAAAGTAAGATTACGCACAGTCGGTACCCGAAGCTTTACCTCAGTCATTTCCTCCGGCAATGCTTCTGTGGGTGAAATAGATAAATAGCGCAGACTATCCTCCATGATGTTTTTGAATATGGGTGCAGCCACAACACCACCGTAGTAAGAGCCTTGCGGCTCATCAACCAGAATCAGTACAACTAACTGTGGATCATCTACTGGTCCAAAACCTACAAACGAAGCCACATGCTTATCGGAAACATATCGCCCATCGACAATTTTCTGGGCGGTGCCGGTTTTGCCAGCCAACCGATAACCAGGGACTTGGGCTCCCCGCCCCGTACCATCAGCCACCACTGCCTCCAAAAGCTTGCAGAGACGGGAAGCGGTCTCCGTCGACACCACCTGCCTTACCACCTGAGGGCTAAAAAGCTTGACAGCAACCCCGTTAGGGGCTCGTATTTCCCTTACGATTTGGGGTTTCATCAACAAACCGCCATTAGCCACCGCGCCCATCATGCACACCATTTGCAATGGCGTTGTAGCAATTCCTTGCCCAAAAGAAATATTTGCGTGCTCCACCGGCCCTACAGCGGTGATGGGAAGCAAAATACCATTAGCCTCCCCAGGAAGCCCGCTGCCAGGCGCAGTGCCAAAACCAAATCCGGATATATACTGATAAAGCGTCTCACGAGGCATCCGCATACCTACAGTCATAAACCCTACATTGCATGAATTTTTCACTACCTCAGCAAAAGTTTGGCTGCCATGGCTCGCAACACAGGCAATATTGTGCCCGGCTACTTGCATACTACCTCGGCAATAAAAGCCATCTTGTTCTTGCACCACACCTTCTTCCAAAGCAGCGGCAGCAGTAACTATTTTAAAAGTAGATCCAGGTTCATAATTATACCAAATGGCCAAATTTCGCCGATTAACCTCTGGAGAGGACAAGGGGTCGTTTAAGTCAAACGTCGGTCGGTTACAAAGCGCCAAAATCTCAGCGGTATTGGGGTTTGCTATCACTACCACCGCTCCTTTGGCCTGAGTTTCTTCCATGACTCGGTCAGCCTCTCGCTCGGCAATATGTTGCAACACCTCGTCAACAGTAAGAATAAGATTACAGCCATCCTCAGATGGTAAATACAACTTTTCCCCCCCAGGGATCTCTCGGTTTATAGCATCTGTTTCGCCCATAAATCGCCCCATGCTACCGCGTAATTCTCGATCATAAACAACTTCTAACCCCTCTAAACCTTGGTTGTCGATGCCGGCAAAACCTAAAGTATGAGCCGCTAACGATCCATTGGGGTAAAACCGCTCGCTTTCTTCTACGAGATAAATTCCATCTAATTTCAAAGCCCGCACTGCCTTAGATTTTTCCGGCTTTATCTTGCGAGCTATGTATTCAAACGAGGTGTTGGCTGAGAGCCTAGTTTTAACGCGATCAATGGGTAGATCCAAGGCCGAAGCTAAAGCAACGGCCGTGTTGTCAATATTATCTATTTGCCCTGGATTTACCACTACACTATCCAGACTGATATTTATAGCAAGTTTCTTCCCATTGCGATCACTAATGAGCCCTCGTTTGGGTTGGATTTCTATTTCGTGCAATCGTTGAGCCAACGCTGCTGACCGATACTTTTCATTTTTTAGCACCTGAAGGTAGAAAAGGCGGGCCGCCAGCCCGCAAGTAGCTAAAATTATCAGTAGTAAAAGGAACGCTATGCGCCGACGCATAACTGCAAGCGTCTGATTCACGACGTCTACACCAACCTTTAGTAATTATCCACACTCTCGTGGGCAAAGGCTTTCCTTAATCCCCGGGTCCAATTTAGGAAAGCCAACCAGTGATTCATAACATTATTTTCTTCTACATTCCCCGGGGCTGGAATCGGTTTTGCTGCCAGCACTTGCTCAGAATCGGGTGGCGTTTTAACCGTGCGAATTTGCTCTGGTTTTTGCATTCCCAATTGGTTGATAGCCTTTTCCTCTATTCGCCGCAAGGACTTCAATTCCGACGCCTTTTGTTCCAATTGCTCGTTCTCAGTTTGTAGCCGAGCAAGCTGCTTTTGGGCTTGAGTTAAGCGCAAATTAAGCTGGGCTACATAAGCATATTGGGCCATGTAAAGCAGGACAAGCCCCACAGCTACGGCAACAAACAAGCCATAGACTGTTAGAAACTCAAACCGTCTTTTAATCCTTCGCCGACGGCTACGCTTTTTAGGCCCTTCAGTCATTTCCGGAAGGCGACGCGCCGCTCCCGTTCTCCCTACCACTTTATGCGCCCTCCCCCAGCCTAAGAACTAAGACCTTCGTCTTATTGCCCGTAGTTTAGCGCTACGGGAGCGTGGGTTTCTCTCTGTCTCCTCAAAAGTCGGTACCAGGGGTTTTTTCGTTAGAACAGTGTATTCTCCTTGCAGGGCCCAGGCACGAAAGCTACGTTTCACAATTCTGTCCTCAAGTGAATGAAACGAGATGGCGCAAATTGTCCCCCCAGGGGCTATAATTTCCCTGGCACCATCTAATCCTCGGCTTAAGGCCTCCAATTCATCATTAACAGCAATCCGTAACGCCTGAAAAGTTCGGCGCGCCGGATGGGGCCCACGTCTTCGTGCTGCCGCAGGTATAGCGGATTTAATGACATCTACCAACTGGGCTGTAGTGTTAATAGGCTCCTGCCGTCGGCGTTGGCAAATGAATTTGGAAATACGCGCTGCCCAGCGCTCCTCGCCATATCGTTTGATGATATTAGCTAGTTCATTTTCTGACAATTCGTTAACGATGGTCGCCGCTGTAGTCTGCTGTGTGGTATCCATTCGCATATCCAAAGGCGCATCTGCCTGGTAAGAAAACCCTCGTTCCTTCTGATCTACTTGGGGAGATGATAGCCCTAAATCAAATAAAATTCCAATCGGTGACGCCAAGCCTGAGCCCCGCCAAATTTCCTCAACCTGCCTAAAATTACCTTTAACCAATCCTACCCGGCGTCCATATTTACGCAGCCTTCTTGCTGCTGCCGACAGCGCTGCTTGGTCTTGGTCTATCGCCAACAAAGAACCGGAAGGCGAAGTTTTTTCCAAGATGGCCTCAGCATGCCCGGCCCCACCCACAGTGCAATCGATAATAAGCCCTTCTGATTGGCAGGCCAAATAAGAGAGAACCTCTGGTAACAATACTGGTTCATGTTGGAAATACATGGGTTACCCCCTATTGTGTTATTCTAAATACCAAAGTCAACCATCTTTTCGGCTAGTTCGGCATAGTTAGCGCTTATCCGGCTACTATAATCATCCCAAACAGCTTGGTTCCAGATTTCAACTCGGTTCGATACACCTAAGATCACTGTCTCTCGCTCAATGTCTGCATACGTTCGCAGATAGGATGGTATTAAAACACGGCCCTGTTTATCAAGTTCGCAATCAGTGGCTCCAGCGAAGAAAAAACGTACAAAGGCACGGGTTTCGCTTTTGCTTAAGGGAAGGTCTTTGAGTTTTTGCTCCAGATTTGACCATTCAGCAAATGGATACACAAAGAGGCATTGATCTAGGCCCCGTGTAATAATAAAACGTTCGCCCAAGTCATCACGTAACTTGACCGGTATGAAAAGGCGTCCTTTGTTATCCAGCGCATGCTGGTATTCCCCCATGAACATCTGCCCATCCCACCTATTGGGGTAATCCCCCACTTGGCACCACTTTATACCACCTAGTACATTCGCCTTCATAGAAGGGATCTCCTGCTAAAAATAAAAAAAATAAAGGCCTCGATGCTAGGCCTTTAGTCGATTATCTCATTTGCACCATAGGTCCCGGGCAATGCGTACTTAAATAGCGGTCATATTATTGGTCGATGCCATTGGAGGCTAATGATACTACTGCCCTATGTCCCAAGCCGAAGGCCACTTCATTCAAATGCAATAATCCGATGCTACAAAAAATAACTACCACCACATGCTCGTCCAGCCGAGCAATGCCAATTTTACCACCCATGTTTAACCCTAAAGCTTTAGGCATAAGTTGGGACAACGCTTCCCGAGCAGCACCAGCCACGCCGCCTTCAGCCCCTTCTTCTTCGGCAATAAGTCCTTCCCGTTTAGCAGCCACCAC
>DATERQ010000167.1:0-10831 GCA_035271345.1 bacterium
CCATAATCTGTTAATAGTTGCCAAAACAATCGGTTGTGCCGCTTTTTGGGCAAAAGTGTGCTTTAGAAATCATAAATCTATGGTTCAAGGGCTCTAGGTAGCTCTATGCAAACGATAAAAAAGGGACATCGCAAATAGCTCTTTTAAATTTGGGCTGTATCAATATTTGTGCACGTGGTATAATGTTAGCACCATTGAGGTTAAAGGAGTGGCTCCAATGAGGAAAAAGGTTGAACAAGCTCTAGCAAAAGTGCGGCCGCTTTTGCAAGCAGATGGCGGCGATGTTGATCTTCTGGATGTTAATGAGAACACCGGTGTTGTTACAGTGAAACTGACCGGTAGTTGCGGTGGCTGTCCTTTTGCTACCGTTACCCTAAAACAAAGTATTGAACACACCTTAAAAGAAGAGGTGCCACAGGTAACAGAAGTCCGCGCCGGTTAAATTCTATCCCAATCAAATAATTTAGGAAGGCGGCCACATGTTTTAAGAAGCGGGGTTTATCCCGCTTCTTTTAATTATTACCGTCGGCCTGGGTTTTAGGTTGCTGCCCCTTTATCAACAATTCCAGTTCCTGTAAGAACCGTTCCACATCGGTAAAGCGTCGGTAGACAGAAGCAAACCTTACATAAGCTACCTCATCAAGGCTGCGCAGCCGTTCCATCACCTCATCCCCGATAACCGTGGACGGCACTTCCTGCAGCAACATATTTCTGATTTCCCGTTCCACTTCTTCAGCTAGATTTTCCAAGGCAGCTACAGGCAGAGGTCGTTTTTCCCCCGCTTTGATCAAACCATCGAGTATTTTTTGTCGGTCAAACCGTTGCCGCCGGCCATCCCGTTTCACCACATATAACGGTTGCTCCTCCACCCGTTCGTAAGTGGTAAAACGGCGTTTACAACTATTGCATTCCCGCCGGCGGCGAATAACCGACCCTGCTTCCGCTGGTCTGGAATCCAATACCCGGCTATCTAATGCCTGGCAGAAAGGGCAAAGCATAGGCCCACTCTCCTTAAAAGCAGATTTACAACATAACATTTTTAGGCTTACTCGCCATCGCAAAGCAGGAAACCATCACTAGACCTCGAATACTATTGTGTATATCTTAACATAGGAGAGGATAAATATGCAACTGGCCCCTTTTTTAGTGGAACGCTGGCTTAACACCCATGAGCAATCAGCGCGCTACAATTTGGCGGAAACTGATGCCAAGCCCTTCACCGTACAAGAATTGCTTCAGCAAGCTAACGCCGATACCACAAAGCTGTTGGATCTGCACATTTCCTACAACCCTACTTTAGGATCGGCTCCGCTACGCGATCTCATCGCCAGTTTCTATCCTGGTACCACTGCCGATAATGTCTTGATAACAACCGGGGCCATGGAAGCCGATTTTCTTCTAGCAAATATTTTGGTACAGCCCGGTGACACCGTAATCGTGCAATACCCGGCTTACCAAGCACTATACTCTGTTGCCGAAGCCCGCGGCGCAAAGGTGAAACGATGGCACTTGACTCGGGAACAGAAATTCAAACCAGATTTAAATAAACTGGAACAACTCCTGGATGAAAAAACCAAGGTGGTAATTTTAAACATACCTCACAACCCCACGGGGGCTATCATAAACCACAACCAATTGAGAACGATCTTGGCTTGGGCTGAAGAAAAGGGTTTTTGGGTCTTATGCGATGAAGTTTACCATGATCTAGCGGCGGATTCCCAGGTACCTCCTTACGCCGCTGCCTTAAGCCCAAAAGCTATCAGTGTTGGCAGTATGTCTAAAGCTTATGGACTGTCCGGACTAAGGTTGGGTTGGTTCGTTGGACCCCCTCATTTAGTCCAACAGGCTTGGCAATGGAAAGATTACACCACCATCTCCATCTCCCCAATCTCGGATTTCCTAGCCCGATTGGCCTTGTCCCATAAAGATGCCATAATGATGCGAAACAAAGCCATCGCCAATGCAAACTGGCAGCTACTTCTTGACTGGCTTCGACAATGGGCCCAGCTGGTGGATTATGTGCCCCCCGCCGCCGGCGTCCTCATCTTTCCCTGGTTAAAACAGCCTCAGCTTTCCGGAACCGATTTTTGCCAAGGCGCTTTTGATCAAAAAGGAGTGCTATTGGTGCCGGGCGAGGCTTTCGGATATGAAAGCCATTTCCGCCTAGGCTTTGGCGGCGATACCGAAACCTTTTCCGCCGGCCTAGAACAACTAAGTCAGTACTGTACACAATTATCATAACCACGCTGGAATAAACGAGAACGGCCTTGCAGCCGTTCTTGCCATTTTTGCTAAGCGCGTACCTCCACTGTACGAAAACAAACTGCCAATTTAGCGGCTACTTCATGCAAAAACTCCTCCGGATAAGGTTGTCGTCCCTCCAGTCCCGGATCAAGCAAAGGGCCGCTGGGTCTAAACTGCTGAAGCACGTACTTGTCAGCACCGGCCAATTCCTGACCAATCATTATCAAATCGTCCTTGTCCAACAATCCAGGCACCACTGTAGTCCGAAATTCGTAATTACGTGCCTTCTCTTTCACCAATTGTATGCTTTCTGTCACCTTTGCCACAACGTCTCTACCGCACACAAAACCATATTTTACCTTGGGGGCTTTTACATCCAAAGCTATATAATCCACCATATTAGCAGCCAGCAACCGAGCCAATAGTAAGGGCCTGGTACCATTTGTGTCCAACTTAACCAGTAATTCCAATTCCTTCAGCCTTCTAATCAGATCAGGCAAGCCAGGATCCAACGTCGGTTCGCCCCCGGTAATACAAACCGCCGGTACTAATTTACAGCGCGAGTACAGTTGTCCTAGCAATTCCTCCTGATCTATTGTCGGCAAATTGTCCGCATTAAAAACTAACGACGGATTGTGGCAAAAACCACAGCGCAAATTGCATCCACTGTAAAATAAAGAAGTGCAAATCTGACCGGGATAATCCACTAAACTGACGCGTTCTACCCCTTTTAGGCCCATAATACCAGCCCCTCTTTTGACCGTTCATCCAACCTAGAAAAAATAGCCACTTGTTGATGCACCCCGTTGCATTAAACCACAAAGGTGCTTCGTTGGCGGAATTCTTCTTGTTTGCCCCGATTCCAATTTTTCATCGGACGGTAATAACCTACTACCCGGCTCCATACCTCCGTATTCTGGCCACACTGGGGACAGGTAAACTGTTCCCCAGTCAAATAACCGTGTTCGGGGCAAACGCTGAAAGTGGGAGTCAACGAAAAGTAAGGTAGGCGAAACTGGCCAAACACAGTGCGAATTACCTGTTCACTGGTGGCCAGATCGGTGAGCCTCTCCCCCAACAGAGCATGAAACACAGTGCCGCCGGTATACTGGGTCTGCAATTCGTCCTGATGCTCAAGAGCAGCGAATAAATCCAAACCATGGTTAACAGGAAGCTGAGAGGAGTTCGTATAATATGGCTCTTTAATCCCTGATGTGATAATATCCGGGTAGAGCTTACGGTCCAGTTTGGCCAAGCGATAACAGGTTCCCTCCGCCGGTGTCGCTTCTAAATTAAACATGCGGCCGGTTTCCTCTTGATAATCGCTCAAACGCTGTCGCATAAACGCCAGTACTTCAGAGGCAAACTCTTTACCCTTAGCGTCTTCAATGCCCCGGCCCAACAAATTTCGGCTGGCCTCATGCATACCCACAATCCCAATCGTATTAAAATGGTTCTCCCAATAATTGTTAAATGCAGCTTTCACCGTCCGCAGATAAAACCGCGAGTAGGGGTAAAGGCCTTGTTCGGTAAATTGCTCCAATGCCTTGCGCTTAAGAATTAGGCTTTCTTTAGCCAGATCCATGCGCTTGGCCAAAACTTGAAGAAATTCAGCCTCATCACCGGCTAAATAGCCAATTCGGGGTAGATTAACAGTAACCACCCCAATAGATCCCGTCAAAGGATTGGCGCCAAATAGCCCACCGCCCCTATGTTTGAGCTCACGTACATCCAGGCGCAGCCGGCAGCACATGGAGCGGACGTCATCAGGATCCAAATCAGAATTTACGAAGTTGGCAAAGTAAGGAGTGCCATATTTGGCTGTCATATACATAATTTTTTTTGCCACCGGGCTTCCCCAAGGAAAATCAGCCGTGATATTATAAGTAGGTATGGGAAAAGTAAAAATCCGGCCCTTGGCATCGCCAGCAGTCATTATGTCACAAAAGGCTTCACCCAGCATATCCATTTCCGGCTGGAATTCACCATAGCATTCCTGTTGTCGTTCGCCGCCGATAATTACCGGCTCGCCTTCCATGGTTTTAGGCGGGCGCACATCAAAGGTAAGATTAACAAAGGGAGTTTGGAAACCCACCCTGGTCGGCACGTTAAGATTAAAGATAAATTCCTGTAGCGCCTGTTTTACTTCCCGGTAATTAAGGCCATCATAACGGATAAACGGTGCTAGATAAGTATCGAAACTGGCCAATGCTTGGGCTCCGGAAGCTTCACCCTGGAGTGTATAAAAAAAGTTAGCAATTTGGCCCAAGGCCGTGCGCAAATGTCGGGCCGGTGCGCTCTCCACCTTCTGGGCCGCTCCCCTAAAACCCTGGGTAAGCAAATCTGCCAAATCCCAGCCACAGCAATATGGAGCCAGTAAAGCCAGGTCGTGAATATGGAGATCGCCGTTGGTGTGGGCCATGGCCACCTCGGGCGGATAAATCCGGTTAAGCCAGTAGCTCGAGGTCACAGCCCCAATAATATGGTTATTTAAACCTTGAAGTGAATAATCCATATTGCTGTTTTCCTTGACAAGCCAACTTTCTTCTTTTAAATAGCGTTTGACCGTCTGTTCCACATCTAAAAACACATTCTCCAGGCTACGCCAGTCAGCCCGTTGTTTGCGATAAAGGATATAGGATTTGGCTGTCCGGGCATGCCCATTTTCGATAAGCACCTTTTCAACTATATCCTGAATTTCTTCCACCTCAGGGATCTGATAATGGTCCCTGCGGCCGGCCAATATTCGCTCCACCTGGACCGCCAATTGTTCAGCCCGGTTCCGATCACCCCCGCCTACCGACTGGGCCGCTTTAAAAATAGCTATTGTTATCCGGCTACGCTCATATGGTACCAGACGGCCATCCCGCTTCCTGACCTGCTTAACCAACACATACTCACCCACCTCAAAATATTTGCAAACCACAATATCTAGTGGTAACCTAAGTATACTCCTACTATATAATGGTTGTCCATGATTAAAATCACCAATTAATGGCTATCAGCAGTAAATAGTAAGCCGAGCCAGTGAACCACGCTGATTTCCTTAACTACTCTCACTTAACCTTTGGAGGTGTCCCCATGCCCCATTCCAGCCGCCAATTGATAGCTTTCCTTTTAATCGCACTGGCAATAGCCGGCGGACTTGCGCCCGTCATCGCCGCCCCAGGCTTACTTAATGCGAATACCCCAGCATCCAAAGAAAGGGATCGGCTGATAGCGGAAATCCTCAAGCTGGATACAAAATTAGCCTTGCTTCAAAGCGAGAAGGCTGCCGCCGAGGACCGCTTGGATGAACTTAGGGCAGCTTTAAAAGAAGCCCAACATGAAAAAAGCCGCCTGCTGGAAACCGCGGCTGAAGAAAGGCTGGTGGTAGGCCGATGGTTGCGATTCCTGGTCGAAGAAGGCAGCTACTCTTATCTGGATGTGCTGTTGGGTGCAGCAAACTTGGCTGACTTTCTGAACAGGTTAGATATAATAATAACCATCGTCGAGGCCAACGTAAACAGTCTTAAGCGACTCCAGCTTTTGGCTTTGGAAGTCGAAGCCCAAGAACAAGAATATCGAGCCCAGGAACAAGAAATTTCCCTTGTCTACAGAGCGATAAATCGTAGTCTGGAAGAAGCAAAACAGTTGCGCCAGGCCAAGTCCCAAGCCTTGGCCGAAGCAGAAAGAAAGCTCGATGACTTCCCGGCTATATTGGCCCTGAGCCAAGCCTGGGAACGAGTGTTGCCTGATGTGGAACACTGCTTAGATCGGCTTAGCAAAACACCTTGGCATACGGTGCAGCCAGATCAAGTAAAGCCAGACTATTTCCGCGGCCGGGCAGAAATAGCACTCAAGGAAAGAACTTTGGAGAACTTGCTCAATCAAGGTCTCAGCCCCCAAGACCAATTCCAATTAAAATGCCGCCCTCCCCTGATGATCTTAAGCCGGCCTGCCTTGGATTACAGCATCAGCTTTACTATCAGCAACGAAGATCGTCGTTTGCTTTTTGTGCCCCACTCAGTTACGGTAGGGCAGACAAAAATACCGGATGGAGCTGTACATCTGTTATTCCAAGATCGTGATTTAGCCTTGAACCTCCCCCTTATAGCCGGGCTTCAGATCGACAGGGCTGAAATTCGCAGCGGCGAAATGAGGGTTTTCCTAAAACGAGGCTCCTAACGTCAGCTTAAGACATCTTCTCGCTTCCCCGGCTAAGTAAAGTGATCCACAAATAAGCACGGTGTCCCCTGGCTGCGCCTCAGATAAAGCCTTGTCGATGGCGGGCCCAATACAGGGCTCCACGCATGACTGAACCCCCAATCCCCTGAACTTCGCCGCCACCTGGCAAGGGGCGGCGGCCCGAGGGCTGAGCGGTGTGGTGACAATGGCCTGGGAAGCAAATGATGCTAACACTTGCACTATACCGTCCACATCTTTGTCAGCCAAAACCCCCGTTACCAACAGTACCCGACCAGATGGCAAATATTCTTTCACTGTCCGGGCTACCGCTTTGGCACCGCTCAAATTGTGCCCACCATCGATTATAATAGTTGTAGGGTAGGTCGCTATTACCTCAAACCGTCCTGGCCAGCACGCCTGTTCCAAGCCTTGACGAAAACCATTTTCGTTAATATGGACACCACCAGACCCCAGCACCTGCCACGCAGTGGCAGCGGTGGCTACATTTTCTAACTGATGAGACCCTAACAATCCAATGCGTAAATTCTCATATAGGCGGCCAGCAACCCTCAACTGGAATAGCTGACCGTTTAGACTATGTTCCAGCGGATAGATAGACACCAGGTCCTGGCTAGCATAGAGCGGCGCTTTCTTCCTTTCAGCCCAAGTCTTAATAACGGCTACCGCTTCGGCTTCCTGTTCTCCCATTACCACCGGTATCCCGGCTTTAATAATTCCTGCTTTTTCGGCGGCAATAGCCGCCACATTATCACCCAATACGGCTGTATGATCGACACCAATGCGGGTTATTACCGCCAGGTCTGGTACCACTACGTTGGTTGCATCTAATCGGCCGCCCAACCCTACTTCCAAGACCAAATAATCTACTTGGTGGGAGGCGAAATAGAGAAAAGCCACCACTGTCAACACTTCAAATTCGGTCAGGATCAGGCCGCTCTTTCGATGCAAAACATGGACAACATGCCGAACTTGGCTCATATAATCTGCCAGCTCACATTTGGCTGCTTTGACCCCGTCGATTAGAAACCGCTCCGTATATTCTTCCAAGTGCGGTGATGTGTACACTCCAGTTTTATAACCTGATTCCGTCAATATAGAGCTGATAAAAGTAGCTACTGATCCCTTACCATTAGTTCCTGCTACATGAACAATTTTTAATCCCTTCTGCGGCTGGCCTAGTTGATTGAGCACCTTGTTGATCCGCACCAACCCAGGTCGACTTCCAAACTGCCCCAGCGATTCCAGCCAGACCAAAGCTTGTTTCCAGTTCATAGCACACCTCTTTATTGCTTTCCTTGCAAGGAGGACAAACGCTCCTTAAGGCGCACCAACTTATCTTTATAAGCTACTTCCTTTTGACGCTCTTTTTCCACCACCTTAGCCGGGGCTTGGGCCAAAAAGCCCCGGTTAGACAACATCCGTTCCGACCGCTTAATCTCAGCCTCCATGGCGGTTATTTCCTTTTGGGTGCGGGCTATTTCTTTTTCCATCTCCACTAAATCTGCCAGGGGCAGATATACTTCCACGCCATCGGTAATAAAACTGACCGCTTGCGCTGGCTTTTCCCCCCTGATAGGACCAGGGACAACCTCACTAGCCCAAGCCAGGCTTTTTAAATAAGGCGCGGTTTCGGTCAAAAGTGACACTGCCCTTGCATCAGCCTGAATAATGACCCGCGCTTTACGAGTAGGCGGTACATTTATCTCGGCCCTGGCATTTCTAATCCCCCGTACCACTTCTTGGATTAACGAAAACTCTTCTTCGGCTACCCGATCCCGCCTGATGGCCGCCTCCGGATAAGGAGCCATCATAATACTTTCCCCACTACCAGGTAAATGCTGCCATATTTCTTCGGTGATGAAAGGCATGAACGGATGTAACAGCCTCAGCGTGCACTCCAATACTTCCCAGATCACATACTGGGCCGTCCGCCGTTCCTTAACTTGATCACCGTATAGGCGAAGTTTAGCCAACTCCACATACCAATCGCAAAATTCATCCCAAATAAATTCATATAAGGTCCGGGCTGCAGCACCCAGATCATAGTCTTCGATAAAAGCAACCACTTGATCTCTTACCGTGCCCAAACGACTTCTAATCCACCGATCGGCCAAAATAAAATCCAAGGTGGAGACATCAATCTCCCCCGGATCAAAATCATCCAGATTAAGCAGAGCCAGACGGGCTACATTCCATACCTTGTTAGCAAAGTTTCTAGTAGCCTCCACCCGTTCCCATTGGAAACGGAGGTCATGGCCAGGAACACTACCGGTAATTAGCATAAAACGTAGAGTATCGGCACCATATTTTTCAATTACTTCCAAGGGATCGATGCCATTGCCCAAGGATTTGCTCATTTTTCGCCCTTGGGCATCTAACACCAGGCCATGGATGAATACATCCCGGAAAGGAACCTCATTCATGAACGGAAGGGCCATGAAAATCATCCTAGCCACCCAAAAGAAAATTATATCACGGCCGGTCACCAAAACCGACGTGGGGTAAAAATAAGCTAGATCATTCGTCTGCTCCGGCCAGCCTAAAGTGGAAAAGGGCCACAAAGCCGACGAAAACCAAGTATCCAAAACATCTGGGTCCTGATAAATATTGTTGCTGCCGCAAGCAGGGCAATAATCAATATCTTCCCGACTGGCAATTTCAGCCTTGCAGTCGTGACAATACCAAACCGGAATTCGATGTCCCCACCAAAGCTGCCTCGAAATGCACCAATCACGAATATTTTCCACCCATTGGCAATAGATCTTGGTAAAACGCTTCGGAACAAAGGTTATCTGTCCACCTTTCACCACTTCCAGAGCTGGTTCTGCCAGCGGTTTCATCTTCACAAACCACTGTTTTGACAACAGGGGCTCGATCACAGTGTTACAACGGGAACAATGCCCGATAGCGTGGACCAAATCTTCTGCTTTTACCAAGTACCCCCCGGCCTTAAGTTCTTGCACCAATTGTTGGCGGCACTGATATCGATCCAGCCCTCGGAACTTGCCGGCTTCGGCGGTCATTTTCCCGTCTAAATCAATAACTGAAATTTGATCAAGTCCATGGCGCTGCCCCACTTCAAAGTCATTGGGATCGTGAGCCGGGGTAATTTTTACTGCTCCGGTACCAAACGCAGGGTCCACATAATAATCGGCAATGATGGGTAAACGGCGGCCCACCACCGGTAAAACAGCTTCTTTCCCCAGCAGATGCCCGTATCTTTCATCACGCGGATTTACCGCCACCGCAGTATCACCTAGAATAGTTTCCGGGCGCGTAGTCGCTACAGTAATATAGCCATCCTCATCAGCCAGGGGATAGCGTACATACCACAAATAACCGCCAGAATCTTCATATTCCACCTCAATATCGGAAATAGCCGTGTGGCATTGCGGACACCAGTTCACAATATAGTTCCCGCGGTAAATTAACCCACGTTCGTATAAGCTGACAAACACCTCCCGTACCGCCTGCGAGCATCCTTCGTCCATGGTAAACCGTTCCCGACTAAAATCACAAGATGCCCCCAACCGCTGTAGTTGACCGATAATTTGGCCACCATATTGCTCCTTCCATTCCCAAACTCGATCTAAGAATTTTTCCCGGCCCAGCTCCCAACGGCTGATACCCTGCTGGGCTAGATCCGCCTCTACCCGAGCCTGGGTAGCAATACCGGCATGGTCCATTCCAGGCAACCATAAGGTGGGATTTCCTTGCATGCGCTGATAACGGACCAGCACATCTTGGATGGTATTATCTAAAGCGTGGCCCATATGCAATGCCCCTGTTACATTAGGCGGTGGAATCACAATTGTATACGGCGTTTTTTCTGGTTTAATCTCAGGGGTAAAATAGCCATTATCGAGCCAATACCGGTACCATTTCTCTTCCACTGTATGAGGATCATATGCAGTGGGAATATCCTTCATTTTCATGCTTATCTTCCCTTCTAAACTGTTTTCCGCAAACAATCATCCTTTTTGCGCCCATACAAAAGCCCCGCCCATTAAGGACGGGGCTCCGTGATACCACCTTAATTCCCCGGTTATGGCATTACAACCGGGCTCAAGGCTTTAACGCTGCTGGCGGCTAGGGCTACTTATTTCACCTTAGCAGCTCCTGGGCGACTTTTGGCACCTAAGCCAAGAAACCTTTCAGCCCCTGGGTTCCCTCTCTGACCAGCTTCAGTAGCCTACTCCTCCCAGTCATAGCCATGCTATATTGTTTAGTTTATATTTGCCTAATGATACCCCAGACTCCTCGCACCTGTCAAGGTTTGGCCAACACCAAAGCATGTTTTAAAACCTGATCCATATTGTCCACAAAAATAAAGTTTAGTTTGCGCTTGACGTGACGCGGAATTTCATCCAAATCCCGCCGGTTTTCTTCTGGCAGAATC
>DATERQ010000168.1:0-5810 GCA_035271345.1 bacterium
GTGTAAATATTAACAGTCTCTAAATCGCCGCCGAAGGCGTGGCCATAGGTGATGGTGCCGGCGATAAGGCGTTGGCGTTTTAAAAAGGCTAGGTTATGGCTGAAGGCAGCAGGCAAAGCCCCGCCATCGGTCATGATGTAAGCAATCCTAAGACCGGGCCGCTGACGCTGAAGGTTGAAGACAGCCGGCAGTAACATGCTGTGGAGTTCGCCAATTATTACCGGGAAGCCGTCTAAACTGTTAAATTGCTGAAAAAGTTCATGGTAAGGGCTGTTTTCTTCTTCGGCACTGAGGACAGAAAATTGGAGCGGGGTATAACGAAGCTTCATAATATGGCCTTGGGATTTGGAAAGTTGCTGTGGTGCCGGCTCCGGACCATCAGTAACGGCCGCGACAAAATGATAGCCGCCGCTGCCTAAGCCCAGCTCCACGGCGGTGGTATTGAGCAGCACCTGGTCGCCGGGTTTGATGGCGGCGGTGAATTGGTCGTAGCAGAGGGCTTTCGTTTTGCCGGCGGAGGTTTGCACCTCCAGCTCAGTGCAGCCAGGCTGGCGGCGGATAATTTTTGTTACGCGTCCGCGGCGATAGCTGATCATGGCTTGTGACCTCCCTGGGGGGTGATTAGGAGCACAGAGGGACGGTCCCCTCGTGTCCCCGGAGCACAGAGGGACGGTCCCCTTGTGTCTTCTGAGGAGCACAGAGGGACGGTCCCCTCGTGTCTTCCAGGTTACTCTTGGCGGCCAAGATTATCCACCAAGGTTAAGGTGCGGCTGTGGGAGATAAGGCGGCTCAAGGAATAGGTGTCGGCGATTATATGTAGTATGGTAAGTAAGATCAGGGTGATGAATTTGCCTTTGAGATTTAGCAAACCTGTGACTAGGATTCCGGCTGACAGGCCCAGCATGTTGGCGCCGGCATCCCCCATCATGGCCCGGGCTTTGAGGTCGAAGGGGAGAAAGCCGGCGGCAGCGCCGGTGAAGGGGAGGAGAAAGAGGGCCGGCTGTGGTGGATCCTTGGCAATGGTGCTTAAAATTACCAGGGCGGCTACGGTAAGATAAAATTTTAAGGCCCGGCCCGGCCTCAGATCGAGGAGGTTGAGCAAGTTGGTAAACAGGGCTAAAACTAAGGTGTTCACAACAACTTCGGCCCGAGTGGAATAGTAGAAGCCGCTTATTAACCAAGCGAGGGCCAGGCCGCCGGCTGCTTTGATGATGCCAGTGGTGATCTGCCCCCGGAGAAGTGCTTTCAGATGTCCCTTTAGTCCGCGGGCACTAGCAGAGCCAAAAAAATCGTCTGCCAGACCCAATAGACCCAGGGCAAAGACGGCCGAGAACAAGGCGGATAATGTTAGGCGATCTGAGCGGGAAAGAGGGCCGACAGCCAGATAAAGAAGATACCAGGGACCGGAGGCGGCTACAAATAAAATACCGACTCCTTGGGGTATTTTTTTACCTTGAAAGTTTGCTTGCACATGTCCCAGACTTCGGAATAAGCGCATGGTGGGCGGGGCCAGCAGATAGGTGCTCAAGGCTGACAGGGGTGTAAAAATTAGCAACAGCTTGCGGCTAGGCATAAGTTCTTTGCTCCCTCAATTTTTTTAACAGCAGTTTTGAGATTTGGATAAACTGGCTACCGCGGTGAACAAAGCCGGCCCAGTCGCGGCCGGTGACATCATGGCACATGTCTACATCCACCTCAAGCACCCGGTAGCCCTGGGCAAGAATATCGATAAGCATACCCAGCTCGAGGCTAAAATCATCTGGCAAGGGGGCGATAGCGTCCAAAACAGTGCGTTTAAAGGCCCTTTGTCCCGACAAGGGAGCGCTGAAATTTTGCCCGGAAAAATATTTGACTCCGCCGGCGGCCAGGGTTTTTACCAGGCCGAAGCCGCCGGTTTGTTCAAGGGGCTTGAATTTTGCCACGGTAACGTCGGCGCTATCGCAGACCAGGGGGGCGACGAGCTTGTAGCCTTCGCTGGCTGTTTCTTTTAAATCGGCGTCTAAAAACATAATGATCTGACCGCGAGCGTGTTGCAAGCCATATTGAAGGGCAGCGCCCTTGCCCCTGTTTCGATCCAGCCGGAGGGTGCGGAGGCCGCATTTTTGTGCCTGAGCCTTGGTATTATCGCTGGAGCCGTCGTCGATGACGATCACTTCCCATTCCAAAGTCGGCAGTAGCTGAGCCGGAATGCGGCGCACCCCCTGGATGGTGGGCCTGATATTATGCTCTTCATTATAGGCCGGGATTAAGATTGAGACTATCATTGTATTTACCTCATTTCAGGGGAACCAGGGTGTTGGCCGAGGCTTTGATGCCATAGTTTCCATTTTGTCCAGTCAGCACCAGCACCAGGGAAGTTTGGCCCATAATAGTGTCTACATTGTCTACAGTTGAAATCCATTCTTTTTTGTAATAGTCAATATAGGAATATTCCAGCTCGCTGCTCTCGACCCCGATCACCGGAATCGACCTTTGTTTTAGCTCCCTAATCAGGGGCATGTCCAGCAGCTCTGGCCTGGTGGTGGCCTTGTTGCTGCCGCCGGCGAGTATTACATAATCGGGCGGGGAGGCAAAGGTACCGCCCACTTCCATTAGGCCTTGGCGAAAAAGGTTGATGATGCCTTCTGTTTGGTTATGGCTAATGGCATCGGCAATCAAAATTGGGAGCGGGTGTTCGGGGTTTAGAACTTGGCTGTCGGTTTCGTTTTCAAGGGGGGTCTTATCTGTTATGCTTATAGATGCCACCACTTGGGCACCGGCTAACTGTAAGCACTGCGTTAGCTCTGGATAATTATGATCGATGGCTGTTTGGACAATAACAATATTTTGGCCTGACAGCCGCTGCCGGAGATAATCGCCGGCCATGGCTGCGATAAAAGCTTGGTCTTGCTCTTGACGCAACTGCAGAGTATGAATTTGGGCTTCCAGGGCGTGGTTGGTTTGGGTCAGTTCGTCGAAGGTCAATTCCAGGGTTTCGATGAGCTCTTGTTGCTGTTGGAGTATAATTTGGTTGGAATCGAGCTGAAACCCAATAAGAATACCCAGGCCCAAGGCGATAAAGACGGCAATAAGTGTAATTACTAAGTGTTTTGTATTGATAAACATCTACCGTTCTCCTTTTCAGAAGCCGAACACAACCCGTAGCCGCAGTTCCAACAGCTTTAATAGATATTGCACCGGGGGCGATGTAATGGTGACGGCGATTAGGGGGACCAGGGCAGCCATAAACAAGCCAACGATATAATGGGGGCTAAGGCGGCGCTGATAAAGTTTGCTTACACCTTTGGCATCCACTAGGATGGAGCCTACTTTTAGCCGGACCAGAAAGGTGCTGGCCATGCCGGGCCGGCCTTTTTCGAGAAAATCAATCATATTGGAATGGCAACCCACAGCTACAATCAGATCGGCTCCCAGTTCGTAAGCCAGCAGCAAGGCGATATCTTCGCTGGTGCCGGGGGAAGAGAATATTTTGGCGCCAAGCCCCAGTTGGCGGACGCGCTCGAGGCCGGGGACTTGTCCATCAGGATAAGCGTGGACCACAATTTCCCGAGAAAATTTAAGGGCCCGATCGGAAACGCTGTCCATGTCCCCAATAACCAAATGGGGTCGGTAGCCGTATTCCATTAGAATATCAGCACCGCCGTCCACACCCACCAAGATTGGCTTGACGTCGTCGATGTAGTCGCGAATGGCAGCCAGATCTTTGCGGAAATTGTTGCCCCGGGCTACTATCAATACCTGCTGGTCTTTAAATACTGTATCCACTGCCGGCAAGCTGGGGGAGCCGGTGATGAAGGATTTTTCTTTTTTGGCATAACTTAAAGTGTTGTCGATAAATTGATCTAAGGCCGGGCCGATATTTTCATGTGCCTGAGCGATCTTTTTGCGGGTGAGGGCCGGGGTGATGATGGTACCTTGGGCTATTATGGTCTTTCCCTGATGGACGGAGCCGTCGGCAGCGATGGAAAGGCGGGTGTTATCAGCCAGCTTCATTATTTGGTCGCCAACCTTATCCACGAGCAGAATGTTTGCTTCATGCAAGGTCTCCGGGCCCAAGTTGGGATAGCTGCCGGTGATGGATTGGCGAGCATTGATCACCGCTGCTACTTTTTTGGCTACCAGGTCAGAAGCAGCAACTTGGTCCAAATCTTGATGGCAAATGACGGCAATGTCCCCGGGGCGCAGCCGTGGGACTAAATTTTTAGTGCGGCGATCTGCCTTAGCGGGGCCAGTTACAAGGATACCAATCACCTACCTCCACCTCGAAGGTGCAATCTTTGATATAATTGTATCGAAAAACCGCTGAAAATTAAAGGGGTCGCTGCCTGAAGAAGGCGCCTGCTGCTGTTGGTGTCGGAACAAAGAGCGAGGTAAGGGTGAACAGGCATTGACGAGGTCTTCCTATATTGTTATTGTGTCCGGGCTGCTGCTCATCAGTCTAATAGTTCTCCTTTTCCCGGTGCAAGCATGGTCCACGGCCCAAAATGGGGCGGGCAAGCTGGTGATGCTGATTGTCGATCAGGTGAATTACGACGATCTTTGGCGCTATGGGGGGCCTAATCTGCGCCGGCTGCTGGAAAATGGGGCCTTGGGCCTGATGAATACGAATTCCGGTGGCGATTATACAGACTGCGGGTCTTATGTCACAATTGGGGCTGGAAATTATGCTGTGTGCCCGCGAAAGAGCGTGTCTGTGGCCCCCCAGTTAAAAAGTGGCGACGGTGGCAGGGGGGAAATAGGGGGGGTGGTAAACCAGGGGTTGGAAAATTTACTTCAGGCCAATGAAGAAGTCCGGCGGACGGTAACAGTGGGGCAGTTGGGGGCCTCGCTTTCCCAGGGCGGTGTTAAAAGGGCGGTAATTGGAGCCGAAGGTGGTTTGGCTGAGGGGGATCTGGTTCCTGCTCGAGCAGCTTTAATTACCATGTCCGATAGAGGGCAGACTGATTATGGTTTGGTGGATAGCAGGGTGTTGGAGCCGAATTGTGACTTGCCCGGCGGGGTGGGCACTGATTATAAAGCCCTGGCTGCTGCTTATGATCAGATTTTCCCTGATGCAGATTTTATTGTGATCCAAACCGGGGACAGCTACCGGTTAAATAAAGGGGCGGAAGAAGGAGTAGTAGAAGAAGAAAAGGCAAAAGCCCTGATCTTTGAAAATATGGATCCCTTTGTCGGCAAAGTGATGGAATCGTTAGGTGAAGAGGCCTTACTGCTATTTACTGTGCCCTTTCCAAGCCGAAATGATATTGCCGCCGGGAAAAAACTGACTCCGCTGGTGGCTTACGGGCCTTCCGTTCCCAAGGGCTTACTGTCTTCAGCCACTACGAAAAGAAGAGGAATTGTTACCAACACTGATTTGACTGCGGAGGTTTTAAAGTTTTTTGGAGCCGGGCCTAGTCTGGCCTTAGCCGGGCACGAATTGGTCTATGAGCCCCACCAGCACCCTGAAGAGATGATCGGCCGGCTGCAGCAAGTGACGGCGTTTAACTATCGTCATCGCCCCTTGCTGGTCACTGGCTGGGCCAGCTCTATGATAACAATGCTGTTGCTGTACGGGCTGACAGCAAACAATTACCCCCGCTTCCGCGCCTACTTGGAACCGGGCCTGATCGCCGGCATGATGCTGCCAACGGTGCTTTTGATATTGCCCCTCTTCAATTGCTGGCACTGGCCCGGCTTTTTGGGCCTGGCTCTGGCTTTGACTCTGGGGCTGGGATTGCTGGCAGCCTTTAGCCGCCCTACTTTCCGCTATCTGGGCTTGGCACTTCTAACCTCTGTGGCCCTAATAGTTGTCGATACTGTGATCAACA
>DATERQ010000169.1:0-5105 GCA_035271345.1 bacterium
CAACAGTATTGTCCCACCGTTTAGCCTGGATATAAATTACGTCCAACCCCAGCCGATCTTCCTTAATAATGCCATCAACACCATTGTCGCCACTGCTCCCAATTGCTTGCCCAGCATCTTCGCGTGACCCCCCGTATCCCATGGCAAGCAGTAAGTCGACTACCAGTTGTTCAAAAAAAACCGAAGAACATGTTTTTATCTTCTGTAGCAACTCATCTGCAAGTGCATCCCGAATCTCAGTGTATAAGGAACCCATTCGCTCGTCGGGTGATTGTTCGCTTAAATCATCTTTATCGGTGTCCCCTGGATCTGGCTTGCTGGAATCGCTAAACTCTGCAAACCCTGGATATTGTCTTAAGTATAATTTACTAATCCTATCCGGAGGGTTTGCCAACACCTTTTTGCCTTCCGCAGTTATCCGAACCGTTCCCCAGCCTGTGCTTTTAAGCAACCCGGCCTTTAACAAATATGTTCGCGCCCATGCAACACGGTTTTTATACCGTTTTTGCCCACTGGCAAGCGTTTCCTTCTTGTCGGCATCGCTAAGCTGAAATTCATCTGCCAATGCTTCCGATAAATCTGATATTCTTTTATCAGTACCATCTTCCAGTTGCCTAAGTAAAGGTAGCATAAACGATTGAAAATCCGGTATCATCACACCACCCCCCTCCACCGGCTTCTATCGGGCTGAGATAGACCTTGGACCCCATCAGCCACACCCCCAAGACGCGATCCAGTCTGGTTATATTTGCCCGGCTGGTCTTTATCCTTTTTACTTGTTATTTTATTTCAACAACGCTGTTGCTCTTTCCTGCCACTAGATCCTTTATCCCTTTACCGTGTATTCAAGCGATACTTAATGGGACTTGAGTTTTCCCGATTGCAGTTGAAAAACTAATTTCAAAATCCACAGGAAACATTAAAGGAATAGCTGGGGTTGCGGTTGAATTAGATCCCAATACAGATCATTGATCCAGGGTAAGCCACGGCGGGTTTCGTTTGGGGTATTTTTGAACCGCCAGGGTGATTATTGTTGGGGCGTGAGCAGGAACAAAAAATAGACTCCCATTTACATGTTTGCATGGGGTCTGGCATGACGAGAAAATCAAAGCTGAAGTGAACCGGTAGCGACCACCGGTTTCGAAAGAAAAGGCCTTGGGCAAACAAGTAATTACTGCGTTTGCACAAACGCTATCTTCCTAGGGAAAGGCTTGCTGATATAATATGGGGGTGAATGTTATGGCAACAGAAGAAAAACCTATCTGCTTCGATTGTAGTTATTTTTACCCGGCTAGTGCGGAATTGACTGAGTACGGTATTTGTCTTTTGGATAGTGCCTTGGATAATTGTCTGGATGATCTGCTGGAGAATTTGAACTATCATTCGTATCAAGAGCTAATCGAAGCAAGGAAGTTCCCCGGAGATAGGGATGCCTGCACAGATTATGAAGAAGCCGATTCCTTTGAAATTAGCGATTACGATCCCGAAGAAGAGCTGGAGCTACAGGGAGAGGATGGCGAAGGTTACCATAGCGATTATAAACATATATCGCTTGATTTCAAACTCGAACAGTTTGAACAAGGTGACCGAGACCAGCGCAATAAGTTATTGCGTTGGTTAGGACACTGGGTTTTATTGGGGAGTGACCAGGCTTTTGAGGCCTTGTACGCTTGCCTAAAAATGCTGCCCCTCCCGGAAAACATTGAAGATGTCCACACCAAGATCCGAATCCTGGAACACCTTGCAGATCGAAATATTCCCGACCGACGGGCAAAGCTCATTCCCCTGCTAATTGGCGAATTATACCTTGTTCCCTCTAATAATACAACCAGGCTGTGGATAACGAAAATAGTACAGTACCTCACGAAATGCCCGGAAGAGGAAGTACGCGACCCATTGCAAACACTGCTTAGGACCAGAAAATTTGCCCCTCGGATGCGTAGAAAAATTGAGGCTGTTTTACAGCCTCCAGTTGAAGAAGATTTTTATTATTGGTAATGGAAAATGGATTCCCCTTTTCGTCCTGATCTAACCCTGGCCACGCCAAAGGGATTAGTCTTCTCCCATTCCTTTTAATTTGTGCAACATATCTCTTGTCATGGCATCTAAATCATATTTAGGCTCCCAGCCCCACTGCTCTCTGGCAGCGGAATCATCCATCGAATTAGGCCAGGAGTCGGCTATAGCTTGACGGACCGGATCCACATCATAGTCCAATATAAATTCAGGAATTATCTTCCTTATGGAAGCGGCGATATCTTCCGGGGCAAAACTCATGGCAGTGACATTGAAAGCGTTTCGGTGAATAAGCCTTTTGGGATCTGCTTCTAGCAATTGAACTATGGCGTTGAGGGCATCAGGCATATACATCATGTCCATTCTTGTACCTGGGGCGATAAAACTAGTATATCGTTTATGGCTTAAGGCCTGGTAATAAATGTGGACGGCATAATCAGTGGTGCCCCCGCCAGGCAGGGTCTGATAGGAAATAAGGCCCGGTAAGCGCAGCCCCCTGGTATCGAGGCCAAATTTATGATAATAATAATCGCACAACAGCTCCCCGGCTACTTTGGTAACCCCGTAGATAGTATTTGGTCGTTGGATGGTATCTTGGGGAGTTTCATCTTTTGGCGTTGCAGGCCCGAATACCGCAATGGAACTGGGGGTAAAAACAGCGCAATCTTTTTCCCTGGCCACTTCCAGCACATTGTAAAGGCCATTCATATTGACATTCCAAGCCCGCTGGGGGTGTTCTTCCCCCACCGCCGACAACACTGCCGCCAGGTTGATGATGGTGTTAATTCGGTATTTTTCCACCACCTGGGCCAACCGCTGGGCATCGGTAATGTTGACTATTTCAAACACACCGGATTCAAGCAAATCTTCATGGCCCGGTTTAATCCGTCTGCTGCTGGCAATCACATTGGCAGTACCATATTGATGACGGAGGCCCCTTGTTAACTCAGAACCAATTTGCCCCAGAGCGCCTGTGACTAGAATCCTTCTCATTAAAATTCCCCCCGTCTGTTGTCAGTGGCTTCCGACCAAAATTCCCATCTCCCGTCCCACCTGCTCAAACATCTCCACCGCTTGATCTAGCTGCTCTTTGTCATGGGCTGCCGCCACCATACACCTTACCCGTCCGGTTCCTCTTGGAACCGTAGGGAAGACGATTCCGGACACAAAGACACCCTTTTCCAGCAGCCTGCTGCTAAACTCCATCGTTTTAGCTTCGTCGCCGATAATGACCGGGGTAATGGGGGTTTCACTATGTCCAGTATCAAATCCTAGCCGGCCTAAACCCCGCTTAAAATAGTTGGCATTTTCCCACAGCCGGTCGGTGTATTCTGTGGTCTCCATTAGCATTTTAATCGCTTCAATTACTGCTCCCGCCGCCGCCGGCGGCAAAGTAGTACTAAAGAGTACCGGCCTCGACCTGTGGTTGAGCCAGTCGTACATAGTCTTAGATCCGGCTACATAACCGCCTACAACGCCAATAGCTTTTGATAAGGTTCCAATGGTGAAATCCACCCGGCCATGTAAACCAAAATGGTCCACAGTTCCGCGGCCGCTTTCGCCCAATACCCCGGAACCATGGGCATCGTCTACATAGGTGAGGGCTTCATACCTTTCTGCCAACTCGACAATCTGCGGTAATTTAGCTATATCTCCATCCATACTAAAAACACCATCGGTAATAATCAAGACATTGGCGTATTGATCGCGTTTTTCAGCCAGTATTTGCTCCAAGTGATCCATGTCACCATGGCGAAAGACTGCTCTGTCGGCCCGGCTCAATCTGACTCCATCGATGATAGAGGCGTGGTTCAATTCATCAGATATAATCAGGTCCCCTTTTTCTGTGATGGCTTGAATTGTACCGGCATTGCAGTTGAAACCCGATTGATAAATGAACACCGCTTGTTCTCGTTTGAATTCCGCCAGTATGCTTTCCAATTCTTCATGGATGGACATATTGCCCACTATCGTTCTCACCGCCCCGGCTCCAGCCCCAAACTTTTCCACCGCCGCAATGGCACCCCTTTTAAGCCGGGGATGATTTGCAAACCCGAGATAATTGTTCGAGGATAGGTTGATAACCTCATTTCCATCCAGCAGTATTTTAGCTTCATTAGCCCCCTGTAACACCGGTAGTTTTCGATATACACCCTGCTCTTTTAAATCCTCGATCTTCTTCCGTAAAAAACCCAATTCATGAACGTTGGCCATAAATATCCCTCCTGCTTTTAGTCACCAGTTGGAAAACTAGCCGGAAATCCCAACACCATAAAACTACATTTAGTATGGATGTGGCCCGTGCCAGTCATATATACTAATTCTGGAAACAGGCTGGCAGTTCCTTCTTGCCGGTAATCAGGAAAAATCATTCCCGAATGGCCCTTGCCCTTGCCAAATTCCATTTTAACTGCCCACTCGATTTTCTTTTCTTCTTATCGGCCCCGGGTTCGATAATCCTTGTCGATACGCTCCTTCCAGCCTTCATTGATGGTGCGACCTTGACGGACACTGCTCACGGCATCGCTGACAACCCGATAGTTTAATTGTGTTCCTTTTGTGTCGGCCAGGTAATCGGCAGCATGGTCTTTGTCAACCCCAAACCGGGCTGCTGTTTCCACGGCATCAATGTTAGCCCCAAGGAAAACAATCTCCCAGCCGTACTCTTCTTTTTGATACTCCACCATCTTTCGCACCTTATCGTAGCTATATTCGCGGCTTGAATTTTCCATTCCATCGGTGATAATAACCATCATCGTCTTCTCCGGCCTTTGGTCCGGGGCGGTATTCATTTGAGCATTCATCGTCTTATCGATGGTGCGACCAATAGCATCCAAAAGGGCCGTCATTCCACGGACAAAATACTCCCGGCGGGTGACGGGAGCCACACCTTTGATGCCAATCCGATCGTGAAGAAGCTCGTACTGGTCGTCAAAGAGAACAGTGGTAATAATGCAATCACCTTTCTCTTTCCTTTGCTTATCCAGCAGCGAATTATAGCCACCAATGGTATCACCCTCAAGCCCCGACATAGAGCCACTCCGATCCAAGATAAATACCAGTTCTGTCAGCCCTCTTTTCATCTTTAC
>DATERQ010000170.1:0-6093 GCA_035271345.1 bacterium
GCGAACAAGATATTTGCATTGTCGCTGCCGGCCCCCTTGCATCTCCTAAGCTGACACAGACTATTGGTAGGATTACTGGCAGCGAACAGCTTTATTTCTATGATGCCGTGGCACCGATAATTAGCCTGGATTCAATCGCAATGGAGCATACTTTTTGGGGCTCCCGCTATGATAAAGGCGAAGCCCGTTCTTATCTAAACTGCATCCTGACGAAAGAGGAATATTTTAACCTATGGACAGAGATGGTTAGGGCCGAGCAACATCCACTGGAAGCGTTCGAGGAAATGCACTTGTTTGAAGGTTGCATGCCCATTGAAGAGTTGGCTCGTCGGGGCCCTGACACCATGCGCTACGGCCCGCTTAAGCCAGTGGGACTAAAAGACCCTAAAACAGGAAAACAGCCCTATGCCGCAGTTCAACTACGACAGGATAACCAAGAAGGAACACTGTATAATATGGTGGGTTTCCAAACCCGCTTGAAGTGGAACGAACAAGCCCGGGTGTTCGGCCTTATTCCAGCCTTAAAAGAAGCGGAATTTATTCGCTATGGAGTGATGCACCGCAACACTTTTGTTAATTCTCCTCGGGTGTTGAAACCCACATGGCAGCTAAAGGAATTTCCCACCGTCTTCTTTGCCGGTCAGATCACTGGAGTAGAGGGCTATGTTGAATCGGCTACCTCCGGCTTGATAGCCGGTGTCAACGCTGCTCGTTTGGCTGCCAATCTCGATCCTTTGATTATGCCAACACAAACAGCTTGCGGTGCATTAGCAAACTACATAACCACGGCCAATCCAAGCCACTTCCAACCCATGAACATTAATTTTGGCCTCTTTCCGCCCCTTGAGAATCGGATTCGGAACCGGCGCCAGCGCAATCTTCGCTTTGTTCACCGAGCCCTCGAGGCACTAGAAAACTATTGGCAACATTTAGAATTATAGGGTTGCCAAAAGATTCTTTTTGTGCTAACATAAGCCTGTATAAATACCCATGGGGAGGCTTATTGTGAACTGGCAAGAACAGGTGTCTTCTTTCCTGAGCTACTTAAATGACAGCCGCGGCTATTCCATGCATACGGTAACTGGCTATGAAGCAGATCTTACAGACTATAAAAACTTTTGTGAAGAACAGGCTGTGGACCCTTCGTACCCTCCCCGGGGCTTCTTCCGGGGTTATTTAGGTTATTTGGCTGAACGGGGCTATGCCAGGCGAACAGTGGCCCGTCGCGTAGCAGCCTTGCGATCCTTTTTCCGCCATCGGGCCCAGACTGAAGATAAGGACAATCCGGCGGAGCGGCTGCGCAGCCCTAAATTGAAACGCAGTTTACCAATATTTTTGTCAGAAGAGCAAGTGCAAGCATTGTTGCAGGCGCCGGATAGAAATACACCCCAGGGTGTGAGGGACGCCTGTATTTTGGAAATGCTGTATTCCACTGGTTGTCGAGTTAGCGAACTAGTTGGCCTCGATATCGAAGATGTTAACCTTGCCGGCGCCTGTGCCCGTGTTATGGGTAAAGGTCGGCGTGAACGAATAGTCTTGCTTGGGGAGCCGGCGCTTTTAGTCACCAAAGAGTATCTGGACTGGGCGCGGGCCCAGTTAACACAGATCAAGGCAGGCAAACAGCAAGCTCTGTTTTTGAATCGATTAGGTACCCGGTTAACAGATCGTAGCGTGCGCCGGCTAATAAATAAGCACACTAAAGGGGCTACTTTGCAACTCCATATTACCCCCCACACGCTGCGGCATACTTTTGCCACTCACTTATTGGAATATGGTGCAGATTTACGTAGTGTGCAAGAGTTGTTAGGTCATGCCAGTATGTCCACCACCCAGATTTATACACATGTAACCAGACGGCGCTTATATGAGGAGTATCAAGCAGCTCATCCACGAGCCTAAGTGCAGGAAGGGGAGGGCTTATGATTCGAGGCACCACCGTTGTCGCCGTGCGCCGCAATGGCAAAGTGGCTATGGCCAGTGACGGTCAAGTTACCTTAGGCGATAAGACCATTGTCAAGCATGGGGCAAAAAAGGTAAGGCGGCTGCACAACGGTAAAATCTTGGCAGGATTTGCCGGTTCCGTGGCTGATGCCTTTACCTTGTTTGAAAAATTTGAAGCCAAATTGGAGCAGTACCAGGGAAACTTGCAACGGGCAGCAGTTGAATTGGCTAAGGAATGGCGCACGGATCGTATGCTACAAAAGCTGGAGGCACTGCTATTGGTGGCTGACAGCCAGTCACTCCTTGTGATCTCTGGTGGAGGAGAAGTAATTGAACCGGATGATAATGTAGCTGCCATTGGTTCGGGAGGCCCGCACGCCTTAGCAGCGGCTAAAGCCCTAGTACGAAATACTGAACTATCAGCCTTAGACATAGTGCGGGAAGCATTATCCATTGCCGGGGAAA
Source organism: bacterium (assembly GCA_035271345.1). GTDB lineage: Bacteria > Bacillota > DTU030 > DUMP01 > DUMP01 > DUNI01. The sequence goes on from DATERQ010000170.1 coordinate 2,407, forward strand.
TCTGTGTCTACACTAATGATCGCATTACGATAGAGGAGTTGTAGTTATATGCTGCAAGAGTTGCGCCCCCGCCAAATAGTAACGGAATTGGATAAATATATAATTGGCCAAGAGGAGGCCAAGCGGGCGGTGGCGGTGGCACTGCGCAATCGCTATCGTCGGTCTCTCCTAGATCCCGAAATCCGCGATGAAGTTATGCCCAAAAACATTCTTATGATTGGCCCCACCGGGGTCGGTAAAACTGAAATAGCGCGCCGTTTGGCCAAACTAGTAAATGCACCGATGGTGAAAGTGGAAGCAACAAAATTTACCGAAGTGGGTTATGTTGGCCGCGATGTAGATGCCATGATCCGCGAGCTGGTGGAAGTGGCAATACGAATGGTTAAAGCAGAACAGATGAAAGCAGTGGAACATAAAGCCCGTAATTTGGCTGAAGCCAGATTATTGGATTTGTTGGCTCCGTTGCCGAGGAAGCGCGGTACAGCCTCAAATCCCTTTGGAGTCTTGTTGGGCTTGAGCGAAGATGAAAAGCAAGATGTGGAAAACCATGATGGTGACAAATTAGCAGAACTGAAAATAAAACGCCGGCAACTATTGCAAGCGCTCAAAAACAAACAATTAGAACAAGAATTGGTAGAAGTCGAAGTCGAAGATAGCACTACCCCAATGCTAGAGGTTTTCTCTGGCGCCGGGGTGGAGGAGATGGGCATAAATCTGCAAGAAGTGTTAGGCAATATGCTACCTAAACGAATGAAAAAGAGGCGGGTCACAGTAGCGGCGGGACGGCGCTTATTAGCCCAAGAAGAAGCCCAAAAGCTGATTGATATGGATGAGGTCGTGGCCGAAGGAATAAAGAGAGCAGAACAGTTGGGGATAGTATTCGTCGATGAAATCGATAAAATTGCCGGGCGCGAAAGCAAGTCCGGTCCCGACGTTTCTAGGGAAGGGGTACAACGTGATATTTTACCGATTGTGGAAGGCTCCACAATAACGACTAAATATGGGCCGGTAAAAACCGACCACATGCTGTTTATTGCCGCTGGTGCTTTTCATATGGCTAAGCCGTCGGATTTGATTCCAGAATTGCAAGGTCGCTTTCCTATCCGGGTAGAATTAAGATCCCTTACCAAAGATGATTTCAAAAGAATTCTCACTCAGCCCCAAAATGCGATAATAAAACAATATACTGCCCTTTTGGAAACCGAAGGTATAAAAATCGAATTTACAGACGATGCTATAGATGAAATTGCTGACACGGCAACTTATGTAAATCAAGAAATGGAGAACATTGGTGCCCGACGGCTGCATACGATTCTAGAAAAAGTGTTGGAGGAAATATCGTTCTCAGCCGGGGAAAATGTGCCCCAAAAGGTGATGATAAATGCGGATTATGTAAAAGACCAGCTTGACGACATTGTAAAGAACCGTGACCTTAGCCAGTACATTTTGTAGTAAATGTGTAGAGAGGAGTTTTGAAATGACTTTGTTGGAAAAAACTCGTAGCCTCAATCGGTTGTTGCAACGATCGGCGGGGCATCCAGTGGATTTTGATGAGATTTGCCGGGTGCTGAGTGAACTAAGCCGGGCAAATGTCTACGTTGTGAGCCGGCGGGGGAAAATTTTAGGCCATGCCCTTAAAGAGGGGTATGACTGTGCCATAATGGAGACGGACGTGTTGGAGGCTCGCCGTTTCCCGGCGAATTTTAACGATCGTTTACTTCGGGTGTTGGATACGACCATTTTTGAGCCCGAAGAGGGAAAATGCGTTTTTGATAGCGAAATAGGCTGCCTTTTTCCGCGACAAGAGCTTTGCCTTGTTCCTATCAATGGAGCTGGTGAACGCCTGGGTTCTCTGATAGTGGCCAAGTTTGACCAATCATTTATTGAAGAGGATTTAATCTTGGCAGAGTACGGGGCCACAGTGGTGGGCATGGAAATTCTGAGGGCCAAAAGTGAAGAGATCGAGGAGGAAGCCCGCAAGAAAGCCGCCGTCCAAATAGCTCTGGGTACATTGTCGTATTCGGAATTGGAAGCAGTTGTCCATATTTTTGAAGAGCTCGATGGTAGTGAAGGCCTATTAGTGGCTAGCAAAGTAGCTGATCGAGTTGGTATTACGCGCTCAGTAATCGTAAATGCACTCCGTAAATTTGAAAGCGCCGGCGTTATTGAATCAAGGTCATTGGGAATGAAAGGAACGTTCATTAAGGTTCTTAATGATCGTTTGTTGGATGAGCTGGAAAAGATTAAGTAGAATGAACCGACGTTTTCACGGTAGACACCTACAATATCGGATTATCGACAAAACCGGCCGGGGATTTAGCTCCCTGACCGGTTTTGCCGTGTTCTTACTGACTAGGTCCTTCCCGGACTTAGTACCTACTTATTGGTAAAATAAGACTGGAAGGGAGGAATTTCACTAAATATGTTGAAACAAGGGGTAGGGAGGCACCATTCTTGAATTTGCTGTTCAACAAATCGCAATTGGGCTGTTAGGCAAAAAGACAGTTGCAAAACCACCAAAATCCCTGGTTTTGTTCTGCTAATCGTAACGTAATCGAACGGAAAACCTTGAAAACGGTTTTGGATCAAGGTTTTTCGCTCTAGTTATCATGTTCCACTCAAAAAGGCGAAATGGTAACAATAAAACTTCTTATCATCGACGCCCTTATCAACAATTTGAGGCAGTTGCTGCCTGAAAACAGGTCCGGCCTGCCAGTGTGCATGGAGGTGGAATCATGCCCAATATTTTTTCAAATCGAATTATGTCGGAACTTAGTCTGGGCCTTGATTGGGCCGCAAAGAGGCACCATACTATTGCCAACAATTTGGCAAACATCGACACGCCTCGATATAAACGTCAGGATGTAGCTTTCCCAGAAACACTGGCAAAGGAAATTAATAACAAAAGCCCCGATTTTTTGTTTAGACGTACCCATCCACGCCATTTGCCTCCACCGGTTAATACTAGCCTTGCCGTAACGGTGGATCGAGGAACCTCCCATAGAAATGATGGTAACAACGTGGATGTGGAAGCAGAAACCGTCGAGCTAGCCAAAAATACCACGTATTATGATTCTTTAATTGACAGAACCGGGGCCTATTTGCGTATGTTACGCCTGGTGATCAGCGAAGGGAGACGGTGATAATGTTTACTGGTTTCAATATATCCGCCTCAGGCTTAACCGCTCAACGGTTGCGATTAGACATCATCGCCAATAACTTAGCCAATGCCGAAACTACCCGTACTGCCAGTGAAGGACCTTACCGGCGGCAGCTAGCTGTTTTTGGGGCAAAGGAAGGTAACATTTTTAATTATTACCTCAGCCAGGCCTTCCACCGACAAAAGACAGGCCAAGGTGTGCGTGTGCTCAGGATCGTCGAAGATCCATCTCCGCCCAGGCGTGCTTACCAACCGGGTCATCCCGATGCTGACGAAGAAGGGTATGTTCTTTATCCCAATGTTAATGTTGTTACCGAAATGGTAGATATGATTTCGGCTAGCCGCTCTTACGACGCCAATGCCTCCGCTTTTAATGCAAGTAAAAGCATGGCTGCCAAAGCGTTGGAGTTGGGAAGGAGGTAAGCAAAAATCAATGGAACAGGTTGAAGCATTAGCCCGCCAACCCCGGGCTTTAGATTTAGAATACAGTAAAACGAGCCTTGGCAGAAAGAACGGATTTCGTCAGG
>DATERQ010000171.1:0-8200 GCA_035271345.1 bacterium
GTCCCATACCTTCCAAGGCCTTTAAGCGCTCTAAAATATGCCGGAAAAACCCCCCGCCCCTAATATCAATACCCAACGCCACCTTGCTCACCTTGCCCTGGAGACAAAGCTCGGCAAACTTAGGTAACAAATCTGGCGGCAAGTTATCCACACAAAAATAACCCATGTCTTCCAGTACCCGTACGGCAGTAGACTTCCCAGCCCCGGACAACCCGGTAACGATTACAAATGCCTGCATTGATTTAACCCCTTATTGGATTCCTTAATCTGGCCCAAGGCCGCTGAGGCTGCCGGTCCCTTACCCATCCTCCAGCATTAGTCTGTATTGTTAATTTCGTCCTCAGGCTGGTCAAATCCTGCTGCCGACCTGGGGGAACAACCTGTTATTCCCCAATGATGCCAGCCTAAAAGACATTTGCGATAGAAGGGACTATTAAGAGATGTAACCACTACCCCGCCCAAACGGTTGGATGCATGCAAAAATTGACCTGACCCGATATATAATCCCACGTGGGAAGCTACTCCCTCTTGCCCGGTGGCGAAGAATACCAAATCGCCTGGTTGCGGCTTTCCGGCGCGGGACCGGGAATGAGAATACTGCTGATCCACGTCCCGGGGGCATAGTAAGCCTACACCCCGGTAAGCGGTTTGTATTAAGCCGGAACAATCAATGCCTTCACAGGTAATGCCACCCCACATATAAGGCGTACCCAGAAGGGTAAAAGCCAGCCCTTGGGCCCGTTTAGCCTTGACCGGCAGGGTAAAGGAATGTTTTGTAACCATAATGGCGTCTTCCTCCACCAATCCCTTACCGATAGCAGGCAAATCGACGGTGCAATAACCGCTTTTGTGCTGACCATCATTATTATCAGCTAACCGTAGCTGCGTCCCTAGATAGGCAGTTACCGGTCCGTTACAGCTTTTTCTTTGGGGCCATATTGGCACCGCTGGCACTATTACAGTTCCCCAAGGGCCGGAACAGGAGTTGGATACCGGTACCAAATGGCTGCGCTTTATATAGCCTCGATAGCTATCTGCCAACCGAACTTTGGCCCAGTTACCATCTTCCTCCTCCAGTAGAATTGGGTCACCTAATAAGGCTTGGGTAAGGCGTTGCCTGTCATTTGCCCTGGGAGTCTTCCAGACATCGGCAACTGATACTCGAACAATATGTTGGTGCGCCAAAGTCATCCTTCCTCTCTCATGGTTTCCTAACCATTTTATGCACAATAAGCGAAGGATAACCCCGCACCTTAATCTAAAACCGATACCCTTTCCCGGTCAGCAAGTACTTAAGGCCGCCAGCATAAGCCGGTGGCCTTGTGACTGTGTACTGATAATTGTTACTTCATTGCCGCATCCAATGTGTTTTGAAGCAGCATGGCAATGGTAAGAGGACCAACGCCGCCGGGGACTGGGGTAATATATCCGGCAACTTCTTTGGCTGCTTCAAAATCGACATCTCCCACCAACCCTTCTGGCAATCGGTTAATACCCACGTCCACAACTACCGCACCGGGCTTGATCATATCACCAGTCACCATCTGTGGTCGACCCACTGCAGCTACCAGCACATCGGCTCGGCGCGCAACCTCTTCCAAGGCCACCGTTCTACTATGGCAAATTGTTACCGTGGCATGTTGGGCCAACAGTAAATGGGCTATCGGTTTGCCGACAATATTGCTTCGCCCGATTATCACCGCTTCTTTGCCCTTTAGAGGGATATTATATTCCGCAAGCAAGTGCATAATACCGCGGGGAGTGCAAGGAACAAATGTGCTCAAGCCAGCCGTGAGTTTGCCGACATTAAACGGGTGGAAACCGTCAACGTCCTTAGCCGGATCGATGGCTTGAATCACCACATCAGCATCGATCTGCGCCGGTAAAGGCAATTGCACCAAAATTCCATGCACGGCAGGGTCGGCATTTAGGCTCTCAATCAGCTCTAACAACTGTGCTTGTTCAGCATCACCCGGCAGTCGGTGCATAAAAGAGTGTAGGCCTACTGCTTGACAGGCTCTGTCCTTGCTCCGAACGTAAACTCGGGAGGCAGGATCATCTCCCACCAGGACTACAGCCAACCCGGGGGTAAAACTGCGTTGTTTTAAAGCCTGAATCTCTTCTTTAATACGGGCTCGTACTGCTGCTGCAACTTTTTTCCCATCCAGAATTTGGGCCGCCATCATATCACCCCCTTAAAATAACCCCGTAATCTGCCCGTCAGCATCTATATCCATCTTCAAGGCCGCCGGCTGTTTTGGCAGACCGGGCATAGTCATCATCTGGCCGGTGACAGCGACTAAAAATCCGGCCCCGGCGGACAAGCGAACTTCGCGCACGGTGATGGTAAAATCCTCTGGCCGGCCTATTATTTTAGGGTCGTCCGTTAAAGAATACTGCGTCTTGGCAATGCAAACCAGCAGGTTATTATATCCCTGGTCAGAAATAGCCTTGAGATCGCGTTCAGCCTCAGCCGTATAGTCCACTTTGGCAGCACCATAAATTTTGGTGGCAATGGCAGCAATTTTCTCTTTTGGTGACTGGGCAGCATCATACATAAATTGGAACGCTGACGGCTGGTCCGTAGCCTCTATTACCTTTCGGGCCAACTCCAGCCCGCCGGCCCCGCCTTGGCCCCATACATCGGTTAGGGCAAAAGGAACTTCAAACCGGCGGCAAAGTTCACCTAGCTTTTCAATTTCAGCCTCAGAATCAGTGGGGAACCGATTTATGGCCACCACGGCCGGTAAGCCGAAACCACGAATATTCTCCACTTGTTTTTCTAAGTTAGCAAATCCAGCTTCGACTGCAGCAACATTTTCATCTTTGAGGTTGGCTCTGGCTACCCCACCGTGGGCTTTCAAAGCGCGGATGCTGGCCACTACCACCACTGCGTTGGGCTTAAGGTTCGCCACCCGGCACTTAATGTCAAGGAATTTTTCGGCGCCCAGGTCAGCCCCGAATCCAGCTTCTGTCACCATATAATCAGCCAGCTTCAGTCCCAGACGCGTGGCTTGGATGCTATTGCAGCCGTGAGCAATATTAGCAAAGGGGCCGCCATGGATAAACGCCGGCACCTGGCCCAAAGTCTGAACTAAGTTTGGTTTGAGCGCATCTTTTAGTAAAATGGTCATGGCACCCTGGGCATTAAGATCCCCCGCCGTCACCGGTTCAGCATCATAGGTATAGCCAATGACAATGCGGGCCAGCCGCTCCTTGAGTTCCGTTAAACTGTCAGCCAAGCATAAAACAGCCATAACTTCGGACGCTACCGAGATGTCAAAACTGTCTTGCCGCGGCACCCCATGCGGACGACCGCCAAGGCCCACCACGATATTTCTAAGGGCGCGTTCATTCATATCCATGACCCGTTTCCAGGTAATCTGTCGGGGATCGATATTGAGTTCGTTCCCTTGCTGCAAATGGTTGTCAATAATCGCCGACAACAAATTGTGGGCAGTGGTCACTGCATGAATGTCGCCGGTAAAATGCAAGTTAATATCTTCCATGGGCACCACCTGAGCGTAACCACCGCCGGCAGCACCACCTTTGAGGCCAAAACTCGGACCCAGCGAAGGCTCCCTTAGCGCCACCATCACTTTTTTCCCCAACTGGCTTAAGGCGTCCGCCAAACCCACCGATACCGTGGTCTTGCCTTCCCCGGCTGGTGTAGGCGTGATAGCTGTCACTAAAATCAGCTTCCCGTCGGGCCGGGTCCGCACTCGTTCCCAGACAGACGGAGTTATTTTAGCCTTATAGCTCCCATACAACTCTAAATCTTCCTCAGTTAGGCCTAAGGAAGATGCCACCTCCGTGATTGGTCTTAGTTTTGCCCTTTGGGCAATTTCAATGTCTGGTAGCATGATTGAGGCACCTCTTTCCTAAAATAAAAATTAGCATAGATTTGCTGAGTATTATCTTCGCCAATGACACTCACAATTCCTTTTATCTAGTCATAATAGACCCCAGTTTTATTTCGGATGATGTTATCCCTCTGTTTCATGTTTTCAGAGCCCTCCAGCCAATATCCCGGCGCCAGTAGCAACCCTGAAAGTCAATTGCTTGCACGGCAGCATAGGCACTGTTCCGGGCTTCCTGCAAGCCCGATCCCAATCCTGTTACCGCCACCACTCTTCCGCCAGCCGTTACTACTTGTCCTTTATCGACTGCCGTACCAGCATGAAATACCTGCACTTTTGGCATTGACGCTGCTTCTACCAGGCCAGTTATGGGATAGCCTATTGCATACCGACCCGGATAGCCTCTGGAAGCTAAAACCACCGTTAAGGCTGCTTCCGCCAACCAGTTAAGCTTCATTTTAGTTAGTCTTCCCGCCAAAGCGGCTTCCATCACATCGATTAAGTCTGTGCTAAGCCGCGGCAGCACCGCCTGCGCTTCCGGATCGCCGAAGCGCGCATTGAACTCCAATACTTTCGGACCATCTTTAGTCAACATCAATCCGGCATATAAGATGCCGGTAAAGGGGCAGCCCTCGCTGGCCAAGGCGCGCACGGCTGGTTCGAGAATTTCTATTTCCACTTTAGCCGCCATGGTTGACGTCAAAGCCGGTACCGGGGAATAAGCACCCATGCCGCCGGTATTGGGTCCTTGGTCCCCGTCGAAAATACGTTTGTGGTCTTGAGAAGCAGCTAGGGGCAAAACATTGGTCCCATCACAAACAGCCAGCACCGTTACCTCTTCCCCGGTTAGAAATTCTTCCACCACCAACTTGTTACCGGCAGCTCCAAAGACGGCCGCCTCCAGTATATCCTCCACTCCTTTTACCGCGTCAGCGACAGTTTCAGCGATTATCACCCCTTTCCCAGCCGCCAGCCCATCGGCCTTAAGTACTAAGGGCATTTTTTGTTGGCGCACATAATCTTTTGCCTGGTTAGCCCCTACAAATACCCGGTGCGATGCGGTGGGAATGCCATACTTATCCATAATGTTTTTACTAAAAACTTTACTTCCCTCAATGGCGGCCGCTGTCCGCCTGGGGCCAAAAGCTGGCAGTCCCCGCGCTTCCAGCATATCCACCAGTCCCGCTGTCAGCGGTGCCTCCGGCCCCACCACCGTCAAATCGATCTTTCTCTCCTGGGCAAAATTAACCAATCCTTCGAGATCAGTAGCTGCCAAAGGCACGTTTTCCGCTATCCGGCCGGTGCCGGCATTGCCCGGCGCCACAAATAGCTTCCCGACTCGCGGGCTTTGCGACAACTTCCAGGCCAGCGCATGCTCGCGCCCGCCACCACCCACCACTAAAACCTTCATCGCACCATCCTCCTCACTATCTCCGACAACCCAATATCAGTAAGCTCAGAGCCATTGATACAGTATATAACACTAACAAGATTTCTTCCCCGGTCTTGGCCACCTTCACTAATTTAGGCAATCGGAACAAAGCCGCTATAAACAAAGCAAACAGGGCTTTAATGCCTAAAATGCCTCATCCCCGTAAATAGCATCGCCATTCCAGCCTCATCAGCAACAGTAATAGAATCTCGATCCCGCACCGAACCGCCGGGCTGAATAATAGCCGTCACCCCGGCCTTGGCCGCCGCTACTACCGAATCAGGCATGGGGAAAAAAGCATCAGAGGCCATAACCGACCCCTTGGCTTTTATTCCAGCCTGGCGGGCCGCTATCTCCACCGCTCCGACCCGGTTCATTTGTCCAGCCCCGACACCGATAATTTGCCCATTTTTAGCCAAGACGATAGCGTTTGATTTTACATGCTTGACTACCTTCCAAGCAAATTCAAGATCTGCCCGCTCTCGAGCCGTGGGCGTCCGCCCTGTGACCACCTGCAGCTCTGCTGGGGCATAGTCTATTCGGTCCCGCTCTTGCAGCAGCAAGCCACCGTGCACTTTTTTCAAGTCCCAGCCCGAGCCTGAAACTTCAGGGTTAGTTTTAAGTATAATCCGATTCTTCTTCGCTCGAAGAACCTCGAGCGCATCGTCAGTATAAGCAGGCGCAATTATTACTTCCAGAAAGACTCGATTTAGCTCAGTGGCCAGTTGGGCTGTGACCGTATCATTGAAAGCAACAATGCCACCGAAAATTGAAACCGGGTCACCTTCGTAGGCTTTTTCCCAAGCCAAGACTAAATCATCTGCTAGGCCAACTCCACAGGGGTTGCAATGTTTAACAGCGACGGCACAGGGTGAACTGAATTCTTGCACCAACCCCCAGGCCCCATCGGCATCATTGATATTGTTAAATGACAGCGGCTTACCCCAAAGCTGTTTTGCCCCGGCTATGCCACCGCGTGCACCTGGATCCAAATACAATGCCGCTCGTTGGTGAGGGTTTTCGCCATAGCGAAGATCTAGGGCTTTCTCATAAGTCAACTGTAAGTCCACTGGAAACTGCGCCTCTCGTTTACCCAAATAAGCAGCAATAGCTGCATCGTAACGGGCGGTATGGGCAAAAGCCGCCGCTGCTAGTTTAGCCGCAGTCTCCTGACTGATGCCGCAGTTAGCTTGCAACTCCGCCAAAATGAGATCGTAGAGTTGGGGATCCACAACTACAACCACACTTTCATGATTTTTAGCTGCAGCCCGGATCAAAGTAGGGCCACCGATATCAATGTTCTCCACCGCTTGGGCTAGTGTTGTGTTAGGCTGATCGATAGTGGCGGAAAAAGGATACAGGTTTACCACTACCAAATCAATGGGGGCAATGCCCAGCTCTTCCAGTTTTGCCATATGCGCTGGCACGTCTCTGCGGGCCAGCAAACCAGCATGGATGGCCGGATGCAATGTTTTTACCCTCCCATCCAAAATCTCTGGATAACCGGTAAGGTCTTCCACGGCTCGAACCGGCAGCCCATCCTGGCGTAAAGCCCGGGCCGTACCGCCAGAGGATATCAACTCCACCCCAGCCCCGATCAAGCCCTGAGCCAACTGAAGAAGGCCAGTCTTGTCAGATACAGACAGCAAAGCGCGCCTTATTTTAATCACTCGGATCTCCCCTTACTGACTTATTCCAAAATCTGTACTTTACGTCCCGAAACCTTTATTTTATTCAAGGCTAGAAGCCGGATCGCTTCCGGATAAAGGCGATGCTCTTCCGCCAAAATCCGCGCCGATAAGCTGTCCTCCGTATCAGTAGGTAACACCGGCACCGCCGCTTGTAATATGATCGGTCCAGTATCCATGCCTTCATCTACCAAATGCACCGTGCAACCGCTGATCCTGACTCCGTGTGCTAATGCTTGTCGCTGGGCATTAAGTCCTTTAAACGAGGGCAGCAAGGCCGGATGGATGTTAAGAATACGGTGCTGAAAGGCTTGCACCAGTACCGGCGGTATCAATAGCATAAACCCAGCCAAGGCCACGATAGTCGTTTGCCAGGACCGAAGCTGATGTACCAGTTTTCTGCCATACGAGTCCCGGTCCGGGTATTCATTAACCAGGCATACCGCCGTGGAAATTCCATGGTTGCGAGCCCGATCCAATGCCGGTGCGTCCGGATTATTGCTGAGCACGCCAACAATATCCACAGGGAGGTTTCCCAGCCGCTGGGCATCGATGATGGCTTGTAGGTTGGTGCCCAGCCCAGAAGCCAACACTGCTAACTTCGCTCTCATCTAAAAATGCTCCCTTCCACCACAGCCTTCGGCTCACCCGTTATTATCCGGCCCACCACCTGCACCTCTTCTCCGGCCGCAGTTAGAACCGCCTGGGCTTGGTCAGCATGAGCCGCCGCAATAATTACGACAAAGCCAAGGCCCAAATTAAAAGTGCGCAGCATCTCCACATCAGAGATATTCCCTTGCTGTTGTATCAACTGAAAAATAGGAGGTACCGTCCAAGTACCGGCTTTAATTATAGCCTCTGTACTAGCCGGGAGTATTCGGGCTATATTTTCCACTATCCCGCCCCCGGTGATATGAGCCATCCCTTTAACTGGCACTTGCGAAAGCAAAGTCAGAACTGAGGGCACGTAAATTCGCGTCGGCTCTAGTAATTCTTCACCTAAAGGACGGCCAATTCCCCCGGCCGGAGCAGTTAAATCTAGCCGGCCTTGCTCTAATAAAACTTTTCGAACCAAAGAAAAACCATTGCTATGCAAACCTGAACTAGACAAACCCAGAATAACATCGCCAGAAGCCACAGCAGTACCGGTAATAATATTATCCTTTTCCACTGCGCCCACCGCAAACCCAGCCAAATCATATTCCCCCGCCGGATAAAAC